>CBDUFA010000009.1:0-13619 GCA_965366295.1 uncultured Hyphobacterium sp. | reverse complement strand
GGCGGCAAGACCGCGGCTCTCCTGGCCGGGCCATTTACGCGCTGACGATTTCAGGCGGAGAGTCTAGGCGGGAATGCGGGGAGGGGGATAAGGGCGCTGGGATCAATCCAGCTCATAAGGAACGCCCTCTTCGCGAGCGACGACTGTGTCGTAGAGACCGATTTCCGTCAGGTCTTCGTGACTATCGATCCCCGTATAGCGCAGCGATGCATCTTCATATCGCCGGAAAGCAAAGACCGCCTGGTTCATATGCTCGGTGTTAAAGACCCTGAGGCCAACAAGAAGGTTGAAATCCTGAACCGTGAGGCCGGTCACTGATTGAAATAGTTCTGGTTCCAGCTTCGTGATCACGTCTCGCAGCGTGTTCTCACGGAAATCGGTCAGATACATGAAGGCTGGAATCCGCGTGGCAAACTTGATTAGCTTTTCCTGGATCTGTTTGCGCTTGGCCTTGAACGCCCTCTCCTCGGCAGTAAGCTCTTTCTTTTCCTTGTCGTTTAGGCCGCTTTCCTTGTCCTTGTTTTTGAGTTTCTTGATTTTTTCGCTCTTGTTGATGATCGTCTCGATGACGTTGTCACCAAGGGCGCGCCAGCCTTCTATGCGCTCGACAGCGGCTAGCGCTTCCGGGTTGTCTAGCACGCGGCGCAATGTGTCGTTATCGACGTTGACCAAAAGGGCGCTTTCCCATTTCCGGGCAAGCAGTGTTGCAGACGTTCCGGACATCGCGATGTCCAGAATGCCGCCCGCATCAATTTGCGTCATGTTCGCGCCGTCATAAGCGAGAACGGGCAGGAAGGAGATGAGGTCCTTTACCGCCGTTTCCGGGTTCTGCTCATTGGGCGACAAGCCGATCCCGTATTCAGATAGCTGACGTAAGGCCCGTGTCGGTGCGAAATCGAAGACAAAGCAGACGGGTTTTAGAACCACTTCCTTGTTGGGGTTGTCGCCATCGGGGTTCTTGATCGACCAGGGCGATTGAACTCTGAATGCGGCCTGGAAATAGGATTCCGGTGATTGCAGGTTTCGCAGCATCAGGATCGACGACCATTGCCGTACCGTAACGCCGGTCGTCAGTTTGCCGCATGAGAGGGTGATCGTGCTGGTATCAAAGCCGCTGCCGATTGCCGATTTGACGGGCGGCAAGGCTTTCAAGCCGATGCCGGCGGACGGTCCTGCGGCCACGATGATTTTGTATTTGTGCCAGAACTCGTTCTGCCGTTCCTTCAGCAAATTGGCCATGGCGTGGCATGCAGACACATTCGGCAGAAACCAGAATGAGTGTTGCAGATAAGGAAGCAAGCGCACATCCGAATATGGAAAGGGCGGTTTGGTGCCGGTCTTCAGCGCTTCCGCTGATTTCGTCCAGTTTTGCCCGCGAATGATATCCAGCCATTGCTGGACCTCGTTCTTGTGCTTGAAGGCTGCTGCATCTCCCCGGCCTTCGGCCGCAAAGAACTCATTCAGATCGAATTCGTCAAATTCGCCAGAAGACGCGATCGACAACAATTCATCCGGCATTTTGTAGGTCAGCAGCCGGAGCTGCGGCAGAGCGCCGTAAGGATTCCAGGCCTCTGGATTCCGGTCCGCAAAATCGGCCTTGGCGCGTTGTTCATCCGTGTAGGTCCAGTTGAAAATCTGCTCTTCGATGAATTCGCCGGTCGCCAATGCCCTGAACGGTGTGCCGGACAGGTAGAGATAGGCCCGCGTCTTGATGGGCAGGAATTCGGTTTCCTTGCTCGAAAAAACTTCCAGATCCTCGTTCACACCGTCCAGACCGGCAGCGTACTCGGCCTTGGTTTCCTTTTTCGATTCAGCGTCGTCCTCACCTTCAAACAATTCCTTGGCCGTGTCGCGCCAGGCACCGAAATGGTATTCGTCGAAGATGACGAGGTCCCATTCTTCCTTATGCAGCCACTCGTTTTTCGGTTTGATGGTTCCCGTTTTATTGTCTCGTCCCAACAGGTCCTGAAACGACCCGAAATAGACAACCGGCTTGGCCCGGTCGATTTGCGTCGGGTCGCCGCCCGTTGCCTGCGAAAGATATTGCCACCCGGCAAAATCCACATGGCTTTCCAGATCGCTCTGCCACGCATCCTCCACGGCAGGTTTAAAGGTCAGAACCAGAACCCGTTTGGCTTTCATTCTCTTGGCCAATTGATAGCTGGTAAAGGTTTTCCCGAACCGCATTTTTGCGTTCCACAAAAAACGGGGGACGGCATGCATGTCTTCGGCCCACCGAGACACATAATAGACATGCGTCTGTTTGACAGCTTCGGCCTGCTCCTTGCGGGGTTTGAAATCCAGATGCCGTCCGGGGCTGAGAACGGTTCCGGTTTTCAGCTCTCTCAAGACGGTTTTCAGATCGTCCAGCCGGCATTCCATCCATTCGCCCATCGGGTTGGCAAAACCCTTGCGATCTAACGCTGCGCGGACCTCGAAATCCGAAATGATCGTGCCATCTTCCCGCTCGGCGGATTCATCCAGCTCGATCCGGTAATTCTGTATGCCTGCTGTTTTCAATTGCTCGGCCACTCGCTGTTTCACATCGCGAATGGTTTGCCCGATTTTCAATAGCCCTTCGTGTGCCTTGTCGGCAATTGAATAGGCGTAGATGCGTGGACGGGCTTCGGGTTTGGACTCGAAGATTTCTTCAAACGACTTAGTCATCGGCTGCCGGCATGGGGCGTATCATGGACTCAATGTATTCTTGCTGCTCCGTTGATAATCCATATTTTCCGAATAGCTCAGCATCGTCCCAAGAGCGATCCCATTGCTGCTGTGGCACCCAAGTATATACCGACCTTGGCGCATCCTGACTGGTCTTGCGAAGCGACACGAGAAACCTAACAAATCTAGTCCGCAAATAACTGGATAAGCTCTTTGCCTCCTCCGAATTTCGAAGAGGGCCAAGAACAATGTGTGATAGTGTGCAAACTGAACCCGGCTCTGCAATAATTGGTTTTGAAAGCACCATATCCGGGATGACGTGACCGCCACTGTTTCCGGGACCTGCTTTAGGTATAAGTATCTTCCAAACGTCAATTAGATGCTGGTTCTTGGTAACCAATGTTGGGTCGACCCATGACCTGCCAGTTTGACGTGACTGGTTCATATATAACTTGAGACTGCCTGCCCGTGGCGTTGTGTGAAAGTTCTTAATATTGGATGCCAGAGCGGAGCCGAAGGGATCGCGTGGGGACACTATCTCTGAAAGCGACTTTTCGCGACATGACAGAACCTTGTTCAATATTTCAAGAGCTTGGCTATCGCGTACAAACGCGTCATGTTCATTAAGTCGGCGTTTTATCGGCCCTTTTGTGATTTCACTGCGAACAGTGGTTACTGCGCAATCCCCGTGATTGTCGCGATCCCAAAGAAAATAACAAACGCCTCCCTTGATATCGACGCCCGGGAACGCCTCAGAAGCATTAGGATAGTCGACCAACACCTTGATGCGCCGGTCGTTTAGCATGGTCGAACGAAAATCAACTAGCCCCTTGCCGCCAGCCATCCAACGAGAGGGGATAATCATCAATAGAAAGCGCGGTTCGAGTTGCTTCGCTTGTTCAACGAACTTGTTGTAGATGGGCAAAACATTTTGGCCCGATGCGTCGGCTTCTATTTGATAAGGCGGATTACCGATTATGACGTCGAACTGCATGTTGTCTCCGAACAATTCCGCAATTGTCGCCTTTATGTTGTTGTTGTGGATAAAGGTATAAGCATAGGATTCTCTGTCAGTGCCGCGATCAAGAGATGCTTTGCTGGCCCCACAGAATTTGCACTTGTTCTTGACCCAAACATGCTCAGTTCGTTTGAACCAGATATTTCCGGCTTCGCTATTGATGCTGCGAGCAATCGAATGCTCGCCATTGGCATGTTTTGAGCAATACAGGCTGCGGCGCGCCAGCATTGCCGTGATCTGTGTGATGCCGATGCCGAAGACCTGTTTGGTTAGAATGTGATCAACGCGCTCCTGAAGGTCAGGAATCTCGTCTTCCAGCCCAGCCGTCAGCCGCCGTGTGATTTCGCGCAGAAAGACGCCCGATTTGGTACAGGGGTCGAGAAATGTAACATTGGGGTCTGCCCAGATATTCGCGCCGCCATTGTCATTGGCCCAGGCTTCAGCCAGCGTATCCAGCATGCGATTGGCGAATTCCGGCGGCGTGAAAACCTCGTCATTCGACAAATTGGCGATGCAGGACAAAACGTCCGGATTGCGATTTTTCAGCGTGAACCCGGCTTTAGCGTTCATGCCGCTTCTCTTGGCGTTCCGTTCGCGCCGTCCGCAAGCTGGTGGATCGTCATGGGTGAATGGGTCTTGATCGGCGAAAAAATTTCATGCCGGCCCAGCTGAGAGAATAGCGAGTCTTCAGCACTGAACTTCGATGATCCGGTCAGGACATCCAGGCGGAAGTCTCGCCGCTGAAACTTGCCGCGTCCCAGATAGCCCCATTCGGCGAATATGATTGGGCTTCCATCATGTGTTTTCATGGTCAGGGCGTCGCCGTGAACGATATTGCAGGCCAGCACATTCGAAGCGGCTGGAACGAGGTCGTCGTCTTCATCCAGATCCAGATATTCAGCCAATATCTCGATGAGATTCGCACGGCATTCGGCGATATTGTCTTCCAGTAATTCAATGCCGTAGATGCACATCAAGCTCAATAATGCGAAATGCCGCTTTTCAAAAGGCGTCTTGCCGTAGTTTGCTTCGACGGAAGCCAGTTTTCGTTTCAGCACTTTGACGAGAAAATTTCCGCTGCCGCATGCCGGTTCGAGAAACCGGGAGTCGATACGCTCGCTTTCATCTTTCACCAAGTCCAGCATGGCATCGACCAGCCATTCAGGCGTGAAGACCTCGCCATGGTCGGCAACGCGTTGCTTTGATCGGATCAGACTCATTCTGGAAAGCTATCGGAAAAGTTGCCGGTAAGGCAATCTCACCCCCGCCTTCTCCGCAGGTAAAACACCGGCACGCCGAGGGCCAGCAACACCGCGCCCCAGGCGAGGACTTCGAGGCCCGAGCCGAGGATGGCGAAGATCGCATAGAGCGCGCCGAGCACCGCGATGGCGGCCCAGCCGCGCGCGCTGCGCCAGGAATGCTTGAACTCGGCCAGGGCGCTGGCCAGCATCGGGATCAGCGTGGTGAGCGTGCTCATCATCAACATGAAGGTGAACGCGCCCACCAGGCCGCGCGAGAAATTCGCCAGCAGGAGCAGGCTGGCAAAGGCCGTGGCGATGATCAGCGACCAGTAGGGCGCATGGCCGCGATTGCGGATGGCGAGGAATTCCGGCGCCAGCCGGTCGAGCGAGACGGCGAGCGGCATCTGCCCGGAAACGAAGACATTGCCGTTGAGCGAGCCCGCGGTGGACACCAGCGCCCCGGCGGCCACCAGGGGCGGCCCCCATGTGCCGAGCACGCGCGCGGCCTGTGAAAAGGGCGAGGTCGATTGCGCGAGTTGCTCGGCCGGGACCAGCATCATCACCGCCGCGGTGGAGCCGATATAGATGATCGTCACCGTGATCACGCCGATAATGATGGCGCGCGGCATGGTCTTTTCCGGGTCGGCCACCTCGCCAGCGGGGATGACGCCCGCCTCCATGCCGGCAAAAGCCCACATGGTGAGCAGCGCCGTGGTGGCGAGCACGCCCGGCAGACTGCCGCCGGTGGGGTTGAATTCGGGCAAATTGTCCGGTGATCCGAAAGCCAGCCCGGCGAATATGATCAGGATGAGCGGGATCAGCTTGAGGAAGGTCATGGCGAGCTGGACGATGCCGGCTTCGCGCACACCGCGGATATTGACCAGGGTGAGCCCCCAGAGCAGGGCGAGCGCGATCGCGAGTTGCGCCATGGGCGCGTCGTTGAGGGCCGGGAAGAAAACGCCGAGATAGCCGACAAAGGCCAGCGCGATGGTGGGCGTGGCAATCCAGACCGAGGCCCAATAGCCCCAGCCGATGAGAAAGCCCGGCAGATCGCCGAACGCGTCATGGGCATAGGCATAGGGTCCGCCGGTGCGTTTCGTGCGCCCGGCCAGCCGCGCCAGCACCAGGGCGAGCAGGATGGACGATCCGCCGGTGAGCAGCCAGCCGCCAAAGCTCATCAGCCCGTAAGGCGCGAGCACGGTGGGCAGGAGGAAAATCCCCGAGCCGATCATCACCCCGACGGTGAGCGACCAGCAGCCCCAGAAGCCCAGCGGCTTCATCGCCGGATTGGGCGGGGCGGGGATGGCGGCGCCGGTTTCAGATGTCATGGCTCAAGTCCTGTCTGCGCCATAGGCGCGGCGGAGAAGATTGTGGAAATGCCAGAGCGCGGATTCCTGTGCCGGGGAGAGGCGGCCGGGCGTGTAGGCGCCGGAGGCCAGCCCCTTCTGGACCCGCTCGCAGATCATCGCGTCCTCGTCCTGCACCTCGGTGGAGAAAGCGTCGTCCTGGTTGGCGCGGTCTTCCTCGCCGGGCAGGTAATAATATGAAAACTCCACCTCGCAGCTGTCCGGCCCGGTGGCGATGATGCGGTTGGTCTGCATCCGCCCGGGCAATATGTTCAGCATGGAATTGGGGTAAAGCAGCACATAGCGCGCCTCGCCGACGCCATAAAGCGCGGCATCGTCCATCGGCGAGCGCTGCACCGAGGCCCAGTGCGCGCACTCGATGGTGTAATTGGCATAATCGATCAGCGCGTTGAGGCCATTGTGCACGACCGGCACGTGATAGCCTTCGAGATAATTGTCGGCATAGACTTTCCAGTTCGCGGCGACCGGGTAGGTGCGCGAATGCGAATAGCGCATTTGCGCGATGTGATCGGGCGCGCAAAACGGCGCGATATCGGCAATGAAATCGTCGAATGCCGGTCCGCCCGCACCGGCGCGGGCGAAGACCAGGCCGCACCATTCCGCCACCTCGATCGGGGCGAGGCTTATGCCGCCAATGTCGAAATCCCTGGCCGCGTCCATTTGCGGGGTGACTTTCAACCGGCCGTCGAGATCGTAGATCCAGCCATGATAGGCACAGCGCAGGCGTTTCGCGCCCTTGCCGTCACACAGCGCGATCGGCCCGGCGCGGTGGCGGCAGACATTATAGAATCCGTTGAGCTTGCCTTGCGCATTGCGCACGATCAGGACCGGCTTGCCGCCAATCTCGCGCACGATGTGATCGCCGGGGCTGGCCACCAGCGCGGCGGGGCCGACGATCTGCCAGTTCGGGGCGAGGATGTGCTGCTGGTCGAATTCGTGCGCGGCCTGTCCGAGATAGTAGGACGGATCAAGCGCGCGCGCCTGATCGAGCGGTCGGATCGGGTCGGACGGGCCGGACCGGTTGTGAGGGCTCCCCATGGATCGACCCTATGCCCCGTTCCGCGCCCGAAGCAAGCGGTTTCAGGGGGGCGGGCCTATTGCCGCGCGAGGCTCATCTCATTGCCATAAAGGTTGAGCGTGGCGGTATCGCGGCCGGGCGCGAAGATGACCGAGACCGGGGCCGCGCGGGAGAAATACTCCCACGGTGCGGCGCGGAAAATGCGCTGGGGCTGTTGATAGGGCAGGGCCAGGAAAAGCTGGCCATCGGCCTGCGTGATCGCCACCACATCGCCCGAGCCGAGCGCCCAGTCGCCGGTGATGGCGCCAGCCTCGGCGCTGTCCAGCGGGATGGAGGCTTGGGCGCCCTCGATGTCACCGGGCAGGGGTGTGGCCTGCTGCCGCTCCAGCGTGGTGGAGACATAAATCATGCCGGTCACCGCGCCCGCCGCATCGCGTTCGACTATGAAATGGCGCAGCGTGTCGGGCGAGAAGAAGATATTGTCGCCGGAATAGCTCAGCTCGCGCCAGCGCCCGCCGTCGATATTGAAGCGGACACCGTCCTGCACATGGATTTGCAGCACGCCGCCCTCATCCAGCGCATAGCGCCCCTGTGCGGCGGCCCAGTCGCTGTCGGCAAAGGCCTGCGCGGCAAATTCCGGCGCGGGCTGGCCGTCGAGGATGGCGAGGACGCGCCTGGCCGTGTCGGTGGTGTTGGCGCGGTAATAGCCATTGGAGAAGACCGCCACGGTGCGGTCCGTTTCCGGCTGGTGAATCCAGGTCGCCTGGAAGCCGTTGATCGAGCCGGAATGCCAGATCACGCGCCGGCCCATGAAGCTGGTACTATTGAATCCCCGGCCATAACCGGTGCTGGAATTGTCTGGCAGAACGGCGGACACCCAGGCCCACCCACGCGTCTCGCGGGAGATCAATTCGTCATTCAGCAGGGCACGGGTGAAGATCGCCATGTCATCGCTGGAAGTGAGCAGCGCGCCGGCGGCATCGGCGAGGCTGGTCTCGAAGGTAATCGTGTTGACCGGGCCGTCCGGGCCGAGATCATAGCCCGCCGCGCGGCGCGGGATGATCGCGCTCTGCCGGTCATAATGCGAGTTCTCCATGCCCAGCGGGGCGAAGATTTCCTGCTCGACATAATCGGCATAGGTGCGGTGATCCGGGTCGATTTCGGTGATCACCCGGCCCAGCAGGACATAGCCGAAATTGGAATAGGCATAGCGCGTGCCCGGCTCGGACTGCAGCGGCTGGTCCGCCATCAGCGCGATGATGCCGTCCGGCGTAATGGGGTTGCGCATGATCTCGGGGATTTGCGGCAGGGCGAAATGATCGCCGAGCCCGGAGGTGTGGTTCAGCAATTGCGCGATTGTCGGCCGGCCCAGCTCGCCCGGCAGGTCCGGGAGATAGGTGGCGACCGGCGCGTCGAGCGCGAGGTGCCCGTCCTCGGCCAGCTGCAATATCGCGATGGCGGTGAAGACCTTGGTGATGGAACCGATGCGGAAGGCGGTGCCGGGGGTGGCGGGTTCGCGCCATTCGAGGTCGGCATAGCCAAAGCCCTCGGAAATCAGCACCTCATCGCCCTGCATGACGAGGACAGCGCCACCGGGCGCCTCACCGCCATAGCGACGCTCGGCGAGTTCCCGGATCGCCATGATGGTATCGTCGGCCTGCGCTTCGGCAGCAGGCCGGGCGAGCCAGAACCCGCCGAGAACAAGCGCGAGGACGAACGCGGCCGCAACATACCGCATCAGGCCGTCTCCCCGGCCTGGGCGGCGCGTTCCGGGAAGGCCGCGATCAGCCGTTCGGTGAGGGATTTTTCCGCCAGCCGCGTTTCCAGCGCGAGGCAGGCGGCTTCGAGATCAACCCCGATCTCTTGCCAGAGCGCGGCATAGACCTGTTCGAAATCGCACATGATATCGTGGATTTCCGTGGCCACCGGGCGGGCCGCGCTGGCGATATCATAGAGGCGGCGGCGCGAATCGTCCGGGTCCGGCGTACTGGCAAACGCCTTGCGGCCGCGGGCGGATTTCAGCCGCGCCTCGACCAGCTGGCGGGAAATGCCGATCGTGTCGGCCAGCTCGCTGGAGGTTTTCGGGCCCTGCGTGTGCAGGACCAGCAGGATGGAGGTGTGGCGGGCATCGAAATCGACGCCGAGCACATCCAGCGCATCGCTGCCTTGCTGACCGATCAGCTCGGCGGTGCGAAACAGGATGGCGCCGAATTGCGGCACGCGGAGGGAAGAGTGTGTCTGGCTCATACCCCTCTATTTACGCAAAAATTTGCGTAATGCAAGTTTCAGGGTGTTGACGTGGGGCGGTTGCGCTCTTCGGCAAACACCATACACCGTTGGCCGGCAAGGGAGATACCGCGATGAAGCATGACGATCTGAGTCCACAAGACCGCGACGCGCTGGATGCGGCGGCGTTCCGCCGGCTGCTCGCCCATCTCGATGCGCGCAAGGATGTGCAGAATATCGATCTGATGATCCTGGCGGACTTTTGCCGCAACTGCCTGTCGAAATGGTATCGCGCCGCTGCCGAGGAAAAAGGGCTGGATGTCTCCGATGCCGAGGCGCGCGAGCGCATCTACGGCATGGCGTATGAGGACTGGAAGGCCAAATTCCAGACCCCGGCCACCCCGGAACAGCAGGCCGCGTTCGCGGCGCGGCGGAAGGAGTAGGTGCTGAACAAGAAAACGCCCCGTGTTTCCACGGGGCGTTTCTCATTCCGGTGACGGACAGGCCGCCTGCCTAGTCTTCGAACATGTCGGCGAAGCGGCGCTTCTTGCGGGCCTTCCAGGCTTCGCGGTGATAGACGTCGGAGACGATCATCGGGGCCACGGTGGTGGCTTCGGCATAGACCATCTGTTCCAGCGCGACATCGACCTTGCCCCAGGAGCAGGCCTCTTTCAGCGTCGAGGACGAGCAGGCGCCATCGCGCACATCGGCGACGGTGATCTGCACGGCATAGGCGTGCATCGGCACTTCATGGCCGAGGATTTCCGCGCACACGACCGTGTCCTGCGCGAAGTTCTTCGGCACGCCGCCGCCGATCATGAACAGGCCGGTCGTGCCCGCCTTGATCTTGATGTCGGTCAGTTCGCGGAAATCGGCGACCGCGTCGATCGACATGTAGGCTTCGCCCGCCTTCATGCGGTCGACCTGGTGCTTCACGAGGCCGAAACCGGCCGAGCAATCGGCGAAGGCCGGCACGAAGATCGGCACGCCATGCTCATAGCATTCCTGGATCAGCGAGCCTTCCTTTTTGGCGCCGCCCTCGGACAGCCACTTGCCCATGGCGTGGATGAAGGCGCGCGAGGACATCGGCCTGGCCGGGAGCGAATTGGCAATCTCGCCAATCGTGTGGTCGCAGGCCTGCAGCTCTTCCTCGTCGATATAGGTGTCGTAGATCCGGTCGATATAGAGATCGCGCAGGATGCGGTCGTCGGGTATGTCCTTGGCCTGGTAATGCTTGAAGCCGAGGGCCTCGAAGAAATCCATGTCGACGATGGACGCGCCGGTCGCAACGATGGCATCGACCATGTTGTTGCGGACCATGTCGCGCCAGACATGCATGCAGCCACCGGCGGAGGTGGACCCGGCCAGGGTGAGGATCACCGAGCAATCCGGATCGGACACGGCCGAATTCAGAATGCGCGCGGCGCGGGCGGCATCGCGTGAGGTGAAGGACATCTTCTCCCAGGCATCGATCACCGGGCGGGCGTCGAACTGGGTGATGTCGATATGTTCGATGGGCGAAGACAGAAGCTCTGCCTTCTTGTTGGATTTGTCAGCCATTTAAAACTCTTGTTGCATGTTCTGAAGCCTTGCGGCGGCTTCGGTTGATTGTCTGGCGCGTTTTCGAACCGCGAAACCGGTTCCCACTTTCGCTGAAAACGCTACCGGCGACGCATGCGCTCACGGCGGCGCTTGGTGCGCGGGAAAGCCACAATTTCCGCATTCTCGGTGTGGCGGCGAACAGGTTCGGCATCATAGAGGCTTTGCCAGGGGAAATCACGGACCGCGGCGTATTCATACGCGCCGAAGCCGTTGAACTTCGTGGTCATCGCCTCGCCATAGGCGCCCAGCATGCCGATCTCGATGACATCGCCTTCGCGGATGTCATAGGGCAGATCATACGGTCCCGGCATGGAGTCGATCGAATCGCAGGTCGGGCCGAACAGGCGGAAGGGCGTCAGCTCCTTGCCGGCTTCCCCCTCGGGGCGGAAGACCCGCATCGGGAAGGGCCATTTGGCGTGCGTCATGTCGAACAGCGCGCCATAGGCGCCGTCATTGAGATAGAGCGCATCGCCCTTGCGCAGCTCGACCCGGGTGAGGACGGAGACCGCCTCGGCGACCAGGGCGCGGCCCGGCTCGCACCAGAGGTCGGCATTCTCCAGCACCATCATCTCCTCGAACGCGTCCTCGATGGCATCGATGTAATCCATCAGGGGCGGCGGGGTGAGGCCGGGATAAACCGACGGGAAGCCACCCCCGACATCGACGATGTCGACGGTGACACCGGCGCGCACGATCAGGCGGCTGGCTTCCAGCATGGCGTGGCGATAGGCCATCGGGTCCATGCACTGGCTGCCGACATGGAAGCTGATGCCCAGCTCGTCGGCGGCATGGCGGGCCTTCTCGATCAGGGCCGGCGCATCGAACGTGCTGGCGCCGAACTTGCCGGCCAGCGGCAGAACGGACCCGGCATTCGAGACACCGAGGCGCACGATCAGGGTGAGGTCCCTGGCGCCGCCGGTCTCGGCGACGATCTTGTCGAGCTCGTCCTCGCAATCGAGCGCGAAAATACGCACGCCATACTCATGGTAGGCGGTGCGAATCGCGTGCCGGCTCTTGACCGGGTGCAGGAAAGCCAGGGTGGCTTCCGGGCAGCGTTCGGCAATCAGCTGCACTTCGGGAAGTGATGCCACGTCGAACCAGCGCTGGCCGGATTGATAAAGGGCGTCGATCACCCACGGGGACGGGTTCGCCTTGACCGCGTAGAGAACTTCACCGCTGAAATTTTCCTGGAACCAGTGAACCGCTACGGACAGCCGGTCTTTCCGAATACAGAAATTCGGGACCTCGACGGGCCGAGTGCGGACCAGGTCCAGGGGCGTATTGTAGGTGTGCAACGCACGTAACCCCCTGACAGCTATTAACCCAATCCGGCATCGCAACCTCCGCCGGAAAAGGCCGTGTAGGTCCAAACGATATGGCTGTAAAGCGAAAAATAAAGGGGAATCTTGAAGGTTCTTCGTGCTTGCTGCGCCGTACCATATCTGGTGGCTGTCACACAAAATTTATACAAGGCAAAACAGTGCGCGGACTCCCGGCCACACCGCGATAAACATCATATTATACAATGTCTTGTGATGGGCCCGCCGGAGCCCGCGCCTGGAATCCGCGGTTTTTGAATCCGCTGTCATATTTCGGATGAGGAAGTGTCACGCCTGTGTCGCAAGCTTCCGATTTTGTCCGCCGCGATCACGTGCGTGGGCAATGAGGCCCTCGTGCGACCCGCTCACTCTGCGCTATTCCATTGGGGGTCATCCATGTCCGTGGACTTCTCTTTCAAAAAGCTGTTGCCGCTGGCGGCAGCCGGCATTCTTGCCGCCTGTACTCAGGGATCCGATATCGCCTCGCCGGGCGTCACCAATCCGGGCACGCCTCCGGGCGGCGGTGGTGGCGGTGGCGGCGGCACGGGTGGCGGCGGTGCCGGCACCTGCCCGACCGGCTTCACCTGCGCGGCCAATCCGGTGGCCGGTAATACGGTGGCCCTGGTTTCCGGCGCCGTGCTGACCAATCTCACCATCCCGAACGCTGCGGGCGTCGTCTATCGCATCGAAGGCCGTGTCGACATCGGGTCCGATGTCGGGGCCGATGGCAATTCCGGTGGCCAGGCGGCCCGCCTGACAATCGAGCCGGGCGCGGTGCTCTACGGCACGTCGGGCTCCGATTATATCGTCGTGAACCGCGGTTCGCAGATCGAAGCCGACGGCACGGCCGCCAACCCGATCGTGTTCACCTCGGAAGACGATTTGGTCCGCCGCGCGGACAATGATCCCAACAATGATGATGGCGGTTCCAACATCTCCGAATGGGGCGGCCTGGTGATCCTCGGCCGGGCGCCGATCAATCGCTGCCGCGACGCGGCGACGCCGGCGACGGTCCAGTGCGAGAATATCGTGGAAGGCGTGACCAATCCGGACGCGCTTTATGGCGGGGCCACCACGAACGACAATTCCGGCATCCTGCGCTATGTCCGCGTCCAGTTCGCCGGTTTTGCGATCAACACGCAGGGCAATGAGCTCAACGGC
>CBDUFA010000008.1:0-13786 GCA_965366295.1 uncultured Hyphobacterium sp. | reverse complement strand
CAACCTGCCGCAAGCTGCAATTCATGCGACCCGAGATTCTCTTTCCTCTCTTCAGGGAAACCACCACCCTGCCCGGCCTCGGGCCGAGATTGGCCGCACTTGTCGAAAAAGTAGCGGGGAGCAAGGTGAAGGACTTGCTCTTCTTGCGGCCGACCTCCGTCATTGACCGCAGCTTGCGCCCGACCATTGCTGATGCGCCCGAAGGCCAGATCGCGACGATCCGGGTGGAGGTCGAACAACATATCGCGCCGCCGCGCAATCGCTTCACGCCTTACAAAGTCCGTGTAAGCGATGAGACGGGGTTTCTTCATCTCGTCTACTTCAAGCCGCGCATCGACTATCTCAAACGCATTTTGCCCGAAGGTGAAACCCGGATCGTGTCAGGCAAGGTCGAGGCCTATGGCAGCGAAAAACAGATCACCCACCCCGATCTGGTTCTGACCGAAGCAGAAGCCGCAGAGCTTGGCGGGCTGGAGACGGTCTATCCGCTCACGCAGGGGCTCAGCCTGAAAGTCCTGCGAAAGGCGATCCGCGCGGCCATGCAGGATGTACCGAACTTGCCGGAATGGCATGATGGCGCGGTTCTCCATGGCCGCGACTGGCCAGCCTGGCGGAGTGCCCTCAAATCCATGCATTACCCAGAAAAGCTGGCCGAGACTGACCCGCAGCACTCTGCCCGCCAACGGCTCGCATTTGACGAATTGTTCGCCCGCCAGCTGGCGCTTCAGATCGTGGGGCAACGCCGCCGCAAGCGATCCGGGCATCCGATCCAAGGCGATGGGCACCTGATCAACAAACTGCTGGCGAAAGCCCCTTTCAAGCCGACGGGCGCCCAGCTGCGGGCATTCGAGGAAGTCTCGGCCGACATGGCTTCGTCGAACCGCATGATGCGGTTGCTGCATGGCGATGTCGGCTCGGGCAAGACATTCGTCGCGGCCATGGCCGCCGCCAGATGCCGGGAGGGCGGATTACAGACCGCCATCATGGCGCCAACAGAAATCCTCGCCCGCCAGCTCGCACGAAATCTGGATGTGTTTCTCGGCCCGGCCGGTCTTTCGGTCGCGGCCCTGACCGGGCGCGACAAGGGCAAGAAGCGCGAAGAGATCGTCGACCGACTTGCAAGTGGCGAAATCGACGTCGTCTGCGGAACCCACGCCCTGTTCCAGGAGGGCGTCGAGTTCGACAGGCTGGGGCTTGTCATCATTGACGAGCAGCACCGCTTCGGTGTCTCCGACCGCATGAAACTGTCATCCAAGGGGCGCCGGCCCGACCTCGTCGTCATGACCGCGACACCGATCCCGCGGACCTTGTCACTTTCGGTTTATGGTCACATGGACATGTCGCGTCTCGACGAGAAACCGGCTGGCCGCAAGCCACCGGACACGCGCACCGTTTCCATGGATCGGATTGACAGCGTGATCGACGCCGTGGGCCGCGCGATTGACCGCAAGGAACGTGTCTACTGGGTATGCCCGCTGGTCGAAGAGTCGGAGGTGTCCGAGCTGTCCGCGGCTGAAGACCGCTTCCGGCAATTGGCCGCCATTTACGGCGAAGACCGGGTGGGGCTCGTCCACGGCCGCATGTCCGCCCAGGAAAAGGACGCCGCCGCCATGCGGTTCCGAAATGGCGAGATCGACATCCTTGTGGCGACGACCGTGATCGAGGTCGGCGTGGACGCCCCTGACGCGACCATCATGATCATCGAACATGCCGAACGGTTCGGGCTGGCACAACTTCACCAGCTTCGGGGACGTGTCGGACGCTCCGACAAGGCCTCGACCTGCCTCTTGCTCTACCAGGCCCCGCTCGGCGAGATCGCCCGCAAACGTCTCGACATCATGAAGCAGACCGATGATGGTTTTGTCATTGCCGAGGAAGACTGGAAATTGCGCGGTGCCGGCGATCCGCTGGGCGTCCGCCAGAGCGGCCTTCCGGACTATCGACTGGTCGATATCGAGGCGCATATCGACCTTATCCCGCTGGCCAACGAAGCAGCGCGAAAAGCGGTCTACGAAGACCCGGAATTCAAAGGGCCGCTGTCCGAAGCGCGGCGGACACTGCTCTACCTGTTTGAACAGGATGAAGGCATTCGCCTGATTGGATCCGGCTAGTCGGACTTGCCCAGCCGCTCGGCCTTCTTCTTGATCTCGTCGGGCACGTCCGCCCGGGCCAACCCTTCCGGCGTCACCAGGCCGAAGGAGATGATCATCTTGGCCGCCTCCTCGACCGACATCGACAGGGCCATCACGCGCGAGCGCGGCGTGTAGAGCAGAAAGCCGGATGTCGGATTGGGCGTGGTGGGCACGAAAACACCGATCGCGTCCTCGCTGACATCGTCCTGGATTTCGCCGCGCGCATCCGCCGTCACGAAGCCGACGGCATAGGAGCCCTTGGTTGGAAACTCCACCAGCACCACTTCCTGGAAGGATTGCTGCCGGTTGGAAAAAACCGTCTCGGCGATCTGTTTCACTGCGCCATACACATTGCGCACCAACGGCACCGTATTGAGAAGGCGTTCGCCTATACCGATCAATGTCCGCCCGAAGAAATTCGCTGCGAGAGCCCCCAGCACGGTCAAGCCAATGACAGCAACGACCACACCGAGCCCCGGCAGGGCAAACGGCAGATAGGTTTCCGGGTTGTATTGCGCCGGAATGAGCGGCTTGATCACCCGGTCGACGAAGTTGACGAAGGTGTAGATCAGCCACACGGTCACGGTAACTGGCAGGGCAACGACAATCCCTGTCAGCAGACTGTTTCTGAGCCAGCGGAACACGCTTGGCCTCCTTTCGATCAATCAGACAGCCAATCCGGTTGATTCTGCGGCGAACTCGGCAACACTAAGCGTCTGGCGAGCTTACGCCAACACACAAGAAAGCGGCATGGCCATTATGCGCAGTTTCCTGAATTCGATTTCGCGGACGCGTCTCGCCATCTGGATGATGGCAGCCATGGCAGCCGGGTTTCTTGTTCTGGTGGCCATTGCGGCTTGGATACTGCGCGACCAGATTTATCAATCGCTGCTCGATCCGGGTGAACCCTACCAGACCTATGATGTGCCGGCACCGCCGGATTATACCCTGAATAGTGCCTGGTACGCCCGTCCGGCCGAAACCACCGGGCGTCCAGCTGTCTTTTTCGTGCACGGCACGACCTATCCCGGCGGCAGCGACTGGAATGCGTCCATAGACGCCGAAGCACCGTCCAATCTCGTGGTCGAGGAACAATTGCCGAATTTCGCCGCGCCTTTTGCCGGTGTCGGTGACATCTATGCGCCACGCTATCGCCAGGCCGCGCTCTACGCCTTCATGAACCTGCGTGAAGATGGCGTGGCGGCGCGGGAAACCGCGGTCGCCGATATTCGGGCGGCTTTCTCCGACTTTATCAGCGAGCTCGACAATGAGACGCCCTTTATGGTGGTGGGTGTCGGTCAGGGCGGCACGCACGCATTGGCCGTGCTGGTCGAGGACATTGCCCCCCAGCCCGAACTCTCCCGCCGCATGATTGCCGCCTACATCATCGAGAGCCCGGTCCCGCTCGACCTCCTCCAGGAATCCATGGGCGATATCGCGCCCTGCCAGACAGCCGACGATTTCCGGTGTGTTTTCAGCTATGTGTCCGCCATGCCCGAAAATGCAGACCGGATACGGATACTGACCGAACGGGCCATGGTCTGGTCGCCGGGCGGGGAATTCCGGCTGATCGAGGGTCGTGGTCTGTTATGCGTCAATCCAATTCTCGGCGCACGCACGACAGACTATGCGCCGGCCCGCCTGCACCGGGGAGGTGCGCAGGCGTCCGGCTTTCGCGAAGGCACGTCACCGGCAGCCCTGCCCGCACAGACTGGCGCACAATGCATTGATGGCGTGCTGATGACCGAATTGCCGCGCTCGCGCACGCTGCACAGACCGGGCCGTCTCGCGGAAAACTATCGCCTGCCGCCCTTCAATCTTTTCTACGAAGATCTCCGCGCTGATGCCGATCACCGCCTGGCAGAATTCATGCCGGTTTTCGAGGCGGAAAACACGCAGGCACCACCGCTGGGTCAGCCCGAAGAGATCGAGGATGCCCCTGTGACGCCAATCCCCGACCGGGCCGGCGGCAACTAGTCTGAGGGTTTCAGCCGGTCGATAATGCTCGTCGTGGACTGCCCCTCGACAAGCGGGATCAGCCGGATTTCACCGCCATAGGATTGCACGATCGATCCGCCGAGCGGCAGGAGGCCTTCAACCGAATAGTCTGCGCCCTTGAGATAGACATCCGGCCTCAATGCCTCGATCAGTGCCGCCGGGGTGTCCTCCTCGAACACCACGACCTGGTCGACCGAAGCGAGGGCTGCCAGCACCGATGCGCGTGATGACGCATCATTCACCGGACGGCCTTCACCCTTCAAGGCCCGGACCGACGGGTCCGAGTTCAAGCCGACAATCAAACGGTCGCAACTGGCGCGGGCCTTTTCGAGGTAGCTCACATGGCCGGCATGCAGGATATCGAAGCACCCGTTTGTCAGGCCGATTTTCAAGCCGTGCGCCCGCCAGCGGGCCACCGTTTCGATTGCTTGCGCCAATGGCATATCGTGGCCGCGTCCGGCTTTGGCACCGGCTGCAGAAAGCAGATCATCCGGCGAAACGGTGGCCGTGCCGACCTTGGTCACGACTTCACCCGAAGCGTGAACTGCCGCTTCCATCGAAGTCCGCAAATCAGCCTCACTGGCCAACGCGATGGCCAGCATTGAAATCGCGGTGTCGCCGGCCCCGGAGACGTCATAGACCTGCCGCGGTTGCGCGCGGACGTGCACATCGCCTGCGGCGCCATGCAGGCTCATGCCCTTGGAGCCGCGTGTGACGATCAGGTGATCGACCGTATCAAGCCGCGAATATACCGAGGCCAGGGCATCGGCCGTCGCGGTGTCGTCAACCGGGTCAATCCCGCTTTCCTCGTAAAGTTCCAGCGCGTTGGGTTTGATAAGGAATGCGCCGTTATAGCGCGAGAAATCCCGGCCCCGCGGATCGACGCAAACCCGCTTGCCGGCCGCGCGGGCGGCCTTCATCAGATTGGCGCTGACCATCGATGAAACCACGCCACGGCCATAATCGGAGAGGATCACGATATCGGCTGCTTCAATTTCCGCTGCGATGGCCGTGACGAGCCCGGCCTCTGTAGTTTCGGACAGGCCTAATTTCGGATTCCGGTCGACGCACAGCATCTGGTGGCCGTTCGAAACGAACCGCGTCTTGACCGGCGTCGGGCGAGCCGCATCCACGATCAGTTTGTGCTCCGCCGCTTCCAGGTCGAGCCGCGACCTTACATCGGCACCCTCGACATCGTCGCCAACCACGCTGATCAGCGTGGCCTGGGCGCCGAGCGCCCGAAGATTCCGGATCACATTGCCGGCACCGCCAAGCATGAGTTCGACCGCATTCTCGTCGAGCACCGGCACCGGCGCCTCACGCGACACGCGTTGCGTGCTGCCATAGACAAAGCGGTCGAGCACGACATCGCCGACCACGAGCACATTGAGGCCGGAGGCGCGTTCGAGAATGCCGGAAAGCGTGTTGATATCCATGCTGCCCCCTGCGAGCCCAGAGTCTACCAGCCCTTGGTCAACTGGTCATACTCCAGCAGCCGCGAAACCAGGCTCTCGAACTGGTCGAGCGGAACCATGTTCGGACCGTCGGATGGTGCATTGTCCGGGTCGGGATGGGTTTCCATGAACACAGCTGCCACACCGACCGAGACAGCTGCCCGGGCGAGCGTCGGCACGAATTCCCGCTGACCGCCACTGGTGCCGCCCTGACCGCCGGGCTGCTGCACGGAGTGCGTCGCATCAAACACGACCGGGCAGCCGATATCGGCCAGGATGGGCAGTGATCGCATGTCCGAGACCAGCGTGTTGTAACCGAAGCTCGCGCCACGCTCGCACGCCATGACATTCGGATTGCCCGCACCCGTCACCTTGGCGATGACATTCTTCATGTCCCAAGGCGCCAGGAATTGACCTTTCTTCACATTGACCACCTTGCCCGTCTTCGCGGCGGCAATCAGCAAATCGGTCTGCCGGCACAGGAATGCCGGAATCTGCAGCACATCGACCGCCTGGGCAGCGATTGCACACTGCTCGGCCGTGTGAACATCGGTGAGCACCGGCAAGCCGGTCGTGCTGCGGATCTCCTCGAAAATCGGCAAAGCCGCTTCAAGCCCTATGCCGCGGGCACTGGAAAGACTGGTCCGGTTCGCCTTGTCGAATGACGTCTTGTAAACGAGGCCGATGTCGAGGCGGTCCGCGATCTCCTTGAGCTGACCGGACACCTCGAGCGCATGCTCGCGGCTCTCCAGGGCGCATGGCCCGGCGAGCATGACCAGCTTCTTCTTGTTGCCGATCTCGATCGGCGCTGCGCCGGGGCGCGGGACCTCGATGACGGTGTTCGGGGCGGCATTCGGTTGGCTGTCGGCCATGATCGGTCTTTCTGCATTCGGCTTGCGGACAAATCTGATCCGCTTTCGGAGTGCTTACGTAGTTATCCCTGAAAAGAATAGAAGGCAGCTGAAGTTTTGTCCTCCCGAGAATCTGCTCCCGTCATCGTCTGGTTTCGCCAGGATCTGAGACTGGCCGACAATCCGGCGCTGACGGCCGCCTGTGAAAGCGGACAGCCGGTCATTCCCGTCTATATCCTGGACGACGAGAGCGCCGGCGAATGGAAAGCGGGTGGCGCGTCGCGCTGGTGGTTGCACCACAGCCTGAATTCGCTCGATGCCGATCTGAAAGCACTGGAAAGCCGGCTGATCCTGCTCAGCGGCGATGCGCGCAAGCAACTCCTCGACCTTGTCGCCGGGTGCGGAGCAACAGCGGTATTCTGGAACCGCTGCTATGAGCCGCTGATCCGCGACCGTGACACCGAGATCAAGGCTGCGCTTTGCGATGCCGGTGTCGATGCGCAGTCCTTCAATGGCAGTCTTCTGGCCGAGCCGTGGACGATTCAGAACAAGCAGGGTGAGCCTTTCAAGGTGTATTCGCCATTCTGGCGCGCTCTTCAGGCTCAGCTGGACCTGGACGATCCCTGTCCGCGCCCGTCCCGCCTGACGGCGCCCGCGCAATGGCCCGAGAGCGAAATGCTGGCAGCGTGGAAACTCCTGCCCGAAAAACCGGACTGGGCCGAAGGCTTCGCGCCGATCTGGTCGCCGGGTGAGGCCGGCGCAAAGGATCGCCTGGAAACCTTCTTTGAAAACGGTGCCCGGCACTACGCGGATGGCCGCAATCGCCCGGACAAGCCTTACACGTCCGGACTGTCGCCCCACCTGCATTTCGGAGAGATCAGCCCGCGACAGATCTGGTTTGCCAGCGAGCATGTGCGGGCCGATATGGGGGAAAAGAATGCCGACAAGTTTCTCAGCGAGGTCGGTTGGCGCGAGTTTTCCTTCAATCTTCTCTATCACTTCCCGCATTTTCCCGAACAGAATTACCAGGAAAAATTCGACGCCTTCCCATGGCTCGACAACCAGAAAGCCCTGCGCGCCTGGCAGACCGGCCAGACCGGATATCCGATCGTTGATGCCGGTATGCGCGAGCTCTGGACGACGGGCTGGATGCATAATCGCGTCCGGATGATCGTCGCGTCCTTCCTGATCAAGCATCTGATGATCGACTGGCGCGAAGGCGAGAAATGGTTCTGGGATACGCTGGTCGACGCGGATCTCGCGAATAACTCGGCCAGCTGGCAATGGGTCGCCGGGTCGGGTGCAGATGCGGCGCCCTATTTCCGGATTTTCAATCCGATTACCCAGGGTGAGAAATTCGACCCGGATGGCGAATATGTCCGCAAATGGGTGCCCGAGATCGCCCGCCTGCCGGACAAGTATCTGAACTGTCCCTGGGAAGCCGGCCCGTTGATCCTGCGCGAAGCCGGTGTCGAACTGGGCGAGACCTATCCGGAACCGATCGTCGATCACAAGGCGGCACGCGATCGTGCACTTAGCGCCTTCAAGAGCCTGAAGGATGCCGCATGAGCCCGATCATCACGCCCGATTTCGTGCGCCGCAAGAAGGTCGCAATCATAGGAGCCGGGATTGCCGGTCTCGGCGCGGCATGGGCGCTGCGTAATGTCCACGACATCACCTTGTTCGAGAAGCGCGATCGCCTTGGTGGCCATGCCAACACGGTTGATGTGGACTATGACGGCACCGCGATCGCGGTCGACACCGGCTTCATCGTCTACAATCCGCTGAACTACCCGAACATGATCCGCTTGTTCGATGAGCTGGGCGTCGAATCGCACGAATCCGACATGAGTTTCAGCTTCTCGCTGGACGGCGATATCGAATGGTCCTCGAGTGGCCTCGGCGGCCTGTTCGCCCAGAAGCGGAACGCCGTACGCCCCTCATACCTCGCCATGCTGCGCGATGTGTTGCGCTTTAACCGTCAGGCACAGGTCGATCTCGAAACAGGCAAGCTCAATGGCATCTGTCTGGGCGATTACCTCGCCGCGAATGGATTCGGCGCCCGTTTTTGCCGGAATTATCTTCTGCCGATGGGAGCCGCCATTTGGTCGGCCAGCGAAGAAGAAATGCGTGCCTATCCGGCCGATGCCTTTGTTCGCTTTTTCCAGAACCACCGGCTCATGCACATGCAGCGGCCGCAATGGCGGACGGTGAAAGGCGGAAGCCGGGAGTATGTCCGAAAGATTGCCGCGCAGCTTGACGGCAAAATACGGATCGCCACACCCGCAGCCGGCGTCTGGCGCAATCCCTATGGTGCGGTGATCGAAACCGTCGATGGCAAGCGGGAAGAGTTCGATGAAATCATTCTCGCCTGTCATTCGGACCAGGCCCGCACGCTGATCCGGGATCTGGATCATGACGAAGCCGAATTGCTCGGCGCCATTCGCTATGCGCCCAACCGGGCGGTTCTGCACCGCGACGCATCGCTCTGTCCCAGGCGTCCGGGTGCCCGCGCGGCCTGGAATTATTGCCGTGATACGCAGGATGGCCCGGCCAGCGTCACTTATGACATGAACCGGCTCCAGGGGATCGATCCGGACAAGCCGCTATTTGTCACGCTGAACCCGCATCGCGAACCGGACCC
The DNA here is from genome assembly GCA_965366295.1 of uncultured Hyphobacterium sp. GTDB lineage: Bacteria > Pseudomonadota > Alphaproteobacteria > Caulobacterales > Maricaulaceae > Hyphobacterium. Next base: position 4,707 of record CBDUFA010000008.1, on the reverse strand, counting down.
CGCCCTCACCTTCGGTGAATTCCAGTATGATCATCCGCAATTCAACACGGCGGCTCTGGCCGCGCAGCGGATTTTCAATCGTATCCAGGGTGTCCGGCGGACATGGTTTGCGGGAGCCTGGCTTGGTTACGGCTTCCACGAGGACGGGCTCCGGTCCGGTCTTCGCATTGCTTTGCGGCTTGGAGGGCAAATTCCCTGGGCGTTCGCCGAGGGCGACGTTTCCGGCGGTGCCTGGGGCAAGCGCCCGGCTCTTGCGGAACCCGCGCTGACAGCGGCCGAATGACCGACGTACTTGCCATCTGGCGTGGCGAGACCCGTCATGTCCGCCACACACCATTCCGGCATGGATTCCGGTATCCGCTGGCCATGGTCGCCATTGCGCTCGACCGCCTCGAAGAGGCGGGGCGTGCCAGCCCCTGGTTCAGCGTCAACCGGTTCAACCTGTTCAGTTTTCACGAACGCGACGTTGGCGCGCGCGACGGATCATCGCCTTATGACTGGGCAGTGCAGCAATTCGCGGGAGCCGGCATCGTCAATGTCGAGCGCGTGACGCTTTATTGCCAGCCACGTATCCTCGGTTACCAGTTCAACCCGATCAGCCTCCATTTCGGTTATGCCGCTGATGGCAGGCCGGTCGGTATCATCTACGAAGTGCACAACACTTTCGGCGATGCGCACGCCTATATCGCGCCCATCGGCGACACGGCGGTTTCACGCCATGAAGCGAAAAAGCGGTTCCACGTGTCGCCCTTCTTCGACCTGTCAGGTACCTACGCGTTTTCGCTGACACCACCGGATGAAACGTTCCAGCTTGGTATCAGGAAGGTCGCCGAGGGGCAGACCGACTTCTATGCATCCATGGCGATGAAAAAGAAAACGGCCAGTTCGGCGCAATTCCTGAAATGGTTTGCGGGCTTCCCGGCCTCCACCCTTTTCACGATCGCGATGATCCATGTCGAAGCGTTCAAATTGTGGATCAAGGGCGCGCGCTTCCACAAACGCCCCGCGCCACCCGAAAATTCCACCCCGGCGGTTCTGGAATCCCGAACCCAAAACAATTAGGATCACTGCATGACGGTTTCAGCCGACACCGCCACGACACTGGCCACGCCGGAGTCCATTCAGCAGCTGCACGACATGCCTTTGGGCATGCGGACCGCGCTGAAAACGCTGCTCAAATTGCCGGAAGGTCAGCTGACGCTTGAATTCCCGGACGGGCAGCGCATTGTTTTCAAAGGACAGGAAGCCGGCCCGGCTGGCGAGCTGCACATCCACGACTATCGTTTTATCCGCCGCGCAATTGCGGGCGGCGATGTGGGGCTTGGCGAAGGCTATATGGCCGGTGAGTGGTCGTCTCCGGATCTCGCGGAACTGCTGCAATTCTTCTCGGTAAACCTGGATACGCGGCCGGACATGGTGGCTGGCGGGCCGGTGACCCGCTTTGTCCACTGGCTCTACCATCAGCTCCGCGCCAACACGAAGTCCGGCGCAAGGAAGAATATCGAGGCGCACTATGACCTCGGGAACGCATTCTACGAACAATGGCTCGACCCCTCGATGACCTATTCCTCCGCGCGGTTTGACAAGCCAGGACAAAGCCTCGAGGACGCGCAGCACAACAAGTACCGCGCCCTTGCGGACTCGATCGACCTGCAGGAAGGCGATCACGTGCTGGAGATCGGCTGTGGCTGGGGCGGCTTCGCCGAATACGCGGCCCGCGATCGCGGCGCCCGCGTCACCTGCCTTACCCTGTCCACCGAGCAGCGCGCCTATGCGATTGATCGCATGGAGAAACTTCAGCTGGGCGACAAGGTCGAAATCAAGCTCCAGGACTACCGCGACGAGACCGGCACATACGACAAGATCGCATCGATCGAGATGTTCGAGGCCGTGGGCGAGGAATACTGGCCGTCCTTCTTCAGCAAGGTGCATGATTGCCTGAAGCCTGGTGGCCAGGCCGGCCTCCAGATCATTTCCATCCGCGATGATCTGTTCGAGACCTATTCCCGGCGAACGGACTTTATCCAGCGATACATTTTCCCGGGCGGAGTCCTGCCCAGCCTGGCGCGCCTCAAGGAGGAGTTCGACAAGGCCAGCCTTCAGCTTGACCGGATCGAGGCGTTTGCCGTCGACTATGCGGATACGCTGGCCGAGTGGATGAAACGTTTCACGGCCAAATGGGACGATATCAGGCCGCTGGGTTTTGACGACAGGTTCCGCCGGATGTGGGAGTTTTACCTGGCCTATTGTGAAGCCGGCTTCCGCACGGGCCGTATCGATGTCGCGCAATACGCGCTCAGTCGCTGATCCCGATTTCGCGGAAGAAACGCGCACTGTCTTCGTGAATGGCCCGCCGCTTGTCTGTGTCCATTTTCGCCAGGTTCCGGTACGGCATGGACAGGCGCGGATTGCCTTTCAGGCGCCCCTCATTCTCGGCCAGGAAATTCCAGTAGAGATAGTTGAAGGGGCAGGCTTTCGGGCCGTTCTTCTTCGTGACGGAATATGAGCAGTTGCTGCAATAGTCCGACATCCGGTTGATGTAAGCGCCGCTGGCCGCATAGGGTTTTGTCGCCATCATCCCGCCATCCGCGAACAGCGCCATGCCGTGCGTGTTGGGTAACTCCACCCAGTCATAGGCATCGGCATAAACCAGCAGATACCAGGCTTCGACCTCCGCCGGAGAAATGCCGGCAAGCAGCGCGAAGTTTCCGGTGATCATCAGGCGCTGGATATGGTGCGCATAGGCATGTTTGCGGGTGGTTTCGATCGCATCCCGGACGCAGGCCATACGGGTTTCGCCGGTCCAGTAGAATTCCGGCAGCGGGCGGTTGGCCTCGAGGAAATTACTAGCCGCGTAGTCCGGCATTTTCAGCCAGTAGAGACCCCGGACATATTCCCGCCAGCCGAGGATCTGACGAATGAACCCTTCCACGGCATTGATCGGCGCCCTGCCCGCTTCCCATTCGGCCGCAGCCGCCTCGCACACGGCCCGCGGGTCCAGAAGGCCGCAATTGATATACATCGAGATCACCGAGTGAAACAGGAAGGCTTCGCCATTGGCCATGGCATCCTGGTAATCGCCGAACATCGGCAGGCAGTCTTTCAGGAAGACCGTCAGATCGGCCTCCGCCCCCTCGCGCGTGACCGCATAATGAAACGGCTCGAGGTCGCCAAAATGGTCCGCGAACCATTTTCCGACCAGGTTTAGAACTTCGCGGGTGATATCGTCCGGTGCGTGATCCAGGCGTTCTGGATTCCTGAGGTCCGCCGGAAGCTTCTTGCGATTGTCGTGATCGAAATTCCACTGTCCGCCACATGGCTTTTCGGCCTCCATGAGCAGACCGGTTTCCTTCCGCATTTCGCGGTAGAAATATTCCATGGTGAGGCGCTTGCGTCCGCGGGCCCAATCCGCAAACCGCTCGTGCGAACAGATAAACCGGTCATCTTCCCGGACCTCAACGGGAAGCCCGAAACGGTCTTGCCATCCCGACATTTCGGAGGCCAGCCGGCACTCACCCGGTTCCGTGACAATGATTTTATCGAATGGACCACACGCCCGCAGCGTTCGGTCTATTTCGCCGACCAGAGATCCGGTATTGCCGTCATCGTCTAGCCGCACATACCGTACATCGCGTCCGGCCGCCTCCAACCGCGCCGAGAAATGCCGCATCGCGGAAAACAGGAAGGCGATCTTTTTCTTGTGATGCGGAACATGAGTCGCTTCGTCCATCACCTCGGCGATGAGGACCAGATCGCCTGGACGATAATCCCTGAGAGACGCGATATCCGGCGCCAGCTGGTCACCCAGGACCAGCCGCAACGCGCGTGTATCAGGCATTAGATATTCCGGCGAACGTAAGTGATATCCTGACCGCGAGCCGAGAAACGGGTACGGATCCATTCTCCGTCGCGGTCATACCAGAGATCGAGCGTCAAAGAGCCTTCGAGGCGAATATGCCGGGCCGGGACAGACTGATTATTGATCTGGATCGTTTCTTCGCCCAGTTGGGTTACAGTGACCGGCATTTCCTGTCCGGTTTCCGTGTTCAGGATCGTCCGTGTGCCAGGCGCATAGCCCTGCCAGTGACTGGACAGCGGCAAGCCGGCCGGCAATGCGATGTCGAGCGAGGCGCCGTCCTCAGCCGAACCGCGGCCTGCGAGAGTCTCGCCTTGACGTGAAAGATCGACGATCAGTTCCTCGCCGTCTTTGAGCGTCGTGCTTTCGAACGAGACGAGCGTTCCATCCTCATAAACTTCAGTGGAATCGTGTTCATAGCGGAAGACCGTAATCGGCCCGAGCCGGACCCTGAGATCAACGTCGCTGACAACGCGTAAGCGATCACCCGCTTCCTCGAAGCGGAGAATGTGGGTTCCGAAATGGCTATCGCCGCGGAATACGTCAAAGGCAATCGTACCGGTTTCCGGGACAGCTTCGTAATTGGCCGCATCCGTGATCGGGGTCACACCTGCGCCAGCGGCAAACGCCGCAATCAAAAGCTTTTTCATGTCAGCATCCTCGCGGCAATGGCCATAAGGGGGTTTCTAAAACGGTATCCGCCGAGTGACACGGCAAAACAGATACAGGGTTCACCGGCGAGGCCCACGGGCCGGTGAGCGATACCCGCCTCCCCCTCGCAAACGTCGCCGCGATGGTATTCGCCGCGGTGATCGGAAAAGCCGCCTTGCAGAACCAAAGTGAGCTCTGCC
>CBDUFA010000007.1:0-13861 GCA_965366295.1 uncultured Hyphobacterium sp. | reverse complement strand
CACCAGGTGGACGCATTTCTTCTTGTCACCGAGATACTGGCAGAAGCCGGACGCGACCTGTTCCGCCAGCGAGCGGACCAGGGCGTAATTCTCGAGGCTGGCCTCGCCATAACGCCCTGCGGCTGCGGCCAGTGTTTCAAAGCGCGGGCTGTCGGGCATTGGCGTCTCCCATTCGTTACAAAGTCAGGCTAGCGTGTGGCTGCTGATTTGGGGAGGGCAGAGATGCGGCAGTGGATATTGATGGCCGGGCTGGCGTTGGCCGCCTGTACGCAGGAAAGCACGCCGGAGTGGAACACGCTGTCGGGCGAGCCGCCCATCGTGATCGCGCACCGGGGCGCCAGCGGCGACCGGCCGGAACATACGCTGGAAGCCTATGCGCTGGCGATCGAGCAGGGGGCCGACGTGATCGAGCCGGACCTCGTGGTGACATCGGACGGTGTGCTGGTCGCCCGGCACGACGCCTATCTTTCCACCACCACCAATGTGTCCGAGCACCCGGAATTCGCCGCCCGCCGGCGCGAGATGTTCGGGCGCAATGACTGGTGGGTGTTCGATTTCACGCTGGCGGAATTGCGTACGCTGCGCGCGGTGCAGCCGCAGGAAGGCCGTGACACATCCTTTGACGGGCAGTTCCTGATCCCGACTTTCGAGGAAATCCTCACCCTGGTGGATGAGGCCGAGGCCGCGTGTGGCTGTGTCATCGGGATCGAGCCGGAAGTGAAACACCCGGCCGAGTTCGCGGCGGCCAATCTCGACCCGCTGCCGCTGTTGAACCAGGCCCTGCTGGACCATGGCCTGTTTGAAGAAGACGCGCCGGTGGTGATCCAGTCCTTCGATGCCGGCTTCCTGATGCGGATGAACAGCGTCGCGCCGGTGCGGCTGGCCATGCTGTATTCCTCGCCCGACGAGGCGGACGGGAATATGAGCGGCTATCCGCTCGAGGCGGTGGCGCAATTCGCCGACGGGCTGGGACCCTACAAGGGGCTGTTGCTCAATCCGGACGGAAGCTCGACCGGGCTCCTGGAACAGGCGCATGCGCTGGGGCTGGAAGTGCATGTCTGGACGGTGCGCGATGACCGCGAACCGCTGGTCGGGGAGAGCGTGGAAGACGAGCTGCGCGCGCTCTATGCGCTCGGCGTGGATGCTGTCTTCACCGATTTCCCGGCCACCGCAGTGCGTGTGCGCGACGGGATGTAGGTGCCAAAGAAAACGGCCGCCGGTTTCCCGGCGGCCGCTTGCCTCGTCAAAGACGAAGTCCGGTGCTTACTCTGCGTATTGCAGGTTCACAGCCTTCGGACCCTTGCCGCGCTTGTCCGGCTCGGTGTCGAAGGTGACCTTCTGACCGTCTTCCAGACCCGGCAGGCCCGAAGCGTTGACGGCGGAGATGTGAACGAACACGTCCGAACCGCCCTCATCCGGGGTGATGAAGCCGAAGCCCTTGGAGTGGTTGAAGAATTTGACCGTACCTGTGGCCATGATAGAGGACCTTCCTCGAAGCGCCGCGCGTCCACGGCATTCGCAATGGGACCTGCCAGCGTCCCGGCGGGTCATCGCACTTGCTGTATCGGGGAAAGTCGGAAGTCTTACGTGCCTGATGGCTCAGGTATGCAAATAAAACAGTCTTGTATTTCCGCCGGGCCTGAACAGGCCGCCCGTGCCCGTGCTATATGCATGAAAATGCGAATTCGTGCAATCGGAGAATAAGGGAGCCCGCCGTGAGCCGCCGCCGCGCCTTTCTTGACCGTACTTACCGCTCGCGCGAGCGGAAGGCAAAACAGTCCCGCGACCTGATCAATCCGGCGGCAATGATGCGCCTCGCGGGGCTGGTGGCGGCGATCCTGATCGGGATTGCCGTCTTCGTCGGTTTCGATGCCGAGCGCATGGAATCGTCCTGGGTGCAACGCTTCGCCAGTCTCGACGGGATCACGCGTCCGGCGTTGCTCGGCGCGTCCATTATCGAGATCGCGATCATCCTGGCGATCGCCGCTTATGCAGGGTTTGCACTCTGGCGCGCGAGCCGGACCCGTCAGGCCCCGGATGAAGACGAGACAGACAGCGCGGACTGACCGCGGCAGATGGGCCGGGAAAGGCCGGCGCACCGGATAGTGATGACACCCCCTCCCTATCTGCGCGAAAACCGGGTAAGCCGCCCGGACACGAGCCAAAAGAGGTCAGGTCATGGGTTTGAAAGTCGCGGTTTTCGGCGCTACGGGCGCGGTCGGCAAGGAAATGCTGACCATTCTGGACGAGCGCCTGTTCCCGGCCGACGAGATGCACGCGCTGGCGACCCGCAAATCGCTGGGCGTCGAGGTCTCCTATGGCGACCGCGACCTGAAGGTGAAGGACGCGGCGACGTTCGATTTTTCCAAGGTCGACCTCGTCCTGATGTCGGCGGGCGGTGAAGCCGCGCGCGAATGGGCGCCGAAGATTGCCGAGGCCGGGGCGATGGTGGTCGACAATTCCTCGGCTTTCCGTATGGACCCGGACGTGCCGCTCGTGGTGCCGGAAGTGAACCCGGACGCGCTGGCCGATGCCGGCAAGAAGCGCATCGTCGCCAATCCGAATTGCTCGACCATCCAGCTGGTGGTCGCGCTCAAACCGCTGCACGATCTGGCGAAGATCCGGCGCGTCTCGGCCTCGACCTACCAGTCCGTCTCGGGGGCCGGGCATGCCGCCATGGACGAGTTGTGGCGCCAGACGCGCGGCATTTTCGTCAACGACCCGATCGAGAAGGACGCCTTCTCCAAGCAGATCGCCTTCAATGTGATCCCGCGCATCGGCGATTTGCTGAAGGGCGGCATCACCACCGAAGAACAGAAAATGGTCGACGAGACCCACAAGATGCTCGATCCGGATATCCGCGTCGTGGCGTCCTGCGTGCGGGTGCCGGTCTTTGTCGGTCATGGCATCACCGCGCATATCGAGTTCGACAAGCCGGTTTCCGCCAAGGAGGCGCGCGACCTGCTGCGGGAATCGCCGGGCCTGATGTTGGTCGACAATCGCGAGGAAGACGGGTTTGTCACGCCGGTGGAAAGCGTCGGCGAGTTTGCCGTCTTCGTCTCGCGCGTTCGCGAGGACCCGAGCGTCGAGCACGGGCTGGCGATGTGGATCGTGGCCGACAATCTACGCAAGGGCGCGGCGCTCAACGCGGTGCAGATCGCCGAAACGCTGAACAATCGCGGTCTGATCGGCTGAAACACCCGGCGCCAAATCGTGATCCGGAGACCGCAATATCCGGGTCGCGCCGGGCAGGGCGAGGTTCTACATAGCCGGTCCTGACGGAAAGGACCGCGGCCATGCCTCCCACCGAGACCTCGACGACACGCGCGGGCCTGGCCGCCGTCGCCTCCTATACGATCTGGGGGCTGTCGCCGGTCTTCTACAAATTCCTCGGCTTTGCCTCGGCGTCGGAAGTGGTGCTGCACCGGGCGGTCTGGTCGGTGCCGACCCTGGCGCTGGTGATCTGGCTGGCCCGCAGCTGGACCCAGGTCGTGTCGGTGCTGACCTCGCCGAAGCGGCTTGGCCTGCTGGCCTTTTCCGGTGTGCTGATCGCCTCCAACTGGTGGCTTTTCATCTATGCGGTCCAGACCGACCGCGTGCTGGAAGTGTCGCTGGGCTATTATATCAACCCGCTGGTCAATGTAGCGGTCGGCATCCTGGTTTTCCGCGAGGGGTTCGGGAAATGGCGCGCCGCCGCCGTGGCGCTGGCCGCCATCGGGGTCATCAACCAGATCCTGACCGTCGGAACCCTGCCGCTGATCGCGCTGGCGCTGGCCGGGTCCTTCACCGTCTATGCCTATATCCGCAAGACGATTGCCGTGGACGGGCGCGTCGGCCTGTTCATCGAGACTCTGGTCATCTTCCTGCCCTCGCTGATCGCGCTGTCCTTCATCGAGTTTTCGCCGGACGGGCATTTTGCCGACGGGCCGGTGCAGGCAGTGTTGCTGATCCTGGCCGGGCCGATGACGGTTGCGCCGCTCCTGCTCTTCATCATCGGGGCGCGCGGCCTGCACTTCGCGACCGTGGGATTGCTGCAATTCATCGCCCCGACGCTGCAATTTGCCGTCGGCGTGGCCTATGGCGAGCCCTTCACGCCGGCGCACGGCATCACATTCGCCTTTATCTGGGCCGGGCTGGCATGCTTTGCTGTCTCCATGATCCGACGCAGAAAGGCAGTTCCCGCATGACGAAGTTTCCCGACCCGGTCCGGGTGAAATCCGGCGATATCACCCTGTCGGTCCATATTGGCGGCCCGGAAGACGGGATTCCGCTGTTGCTGGTGCATGGCTGGCCGGAGCTGGGCCATTCCTGGAAGCCGGTCTGGGATCACCTCACAAATGCCGGGTTCCGGCTGATCGCGCCCGACCTCAAAGGGTTCGGCGCGTCCGATGCGCCCGACGATCCCGATCTCTACGGCATTGACGAGATGACGGCGGACCTGACCGGCCTGCTGGATACGCTGGGCATCGAGAAGGCGGTCTGGTGCGGGCATGACTGGGGCGGCATCATCATGTGGCAGGCGGCCTGCCTGGTGCCGGAGCGCTTTCTCGGTGCGATTGGCGTGAACACGCCGCACCTGCCGCGCCCGTCCACCGCGCCGTCGGAAGCCTTCCTAGCGATGGGCGGGGAAGACCATTACATCCTGCAATTCCAGGACCCGGAAACGGTGCGCGAGGCGTTCGAAGGCAAGGAAGCGGCCTTCTTCAACTATATCTTTGCAGTGCCGCCGCCGGCGGAAATGCTGGACTCGCTGTTTCCGAAGATCACGCATGTGATCAGGAATTTCAAAAAGCATCCCGGCCGGCCGGAAACCGAGCTGGTCGTGCCCGCGGCGGACCGCGCCGTCTACGCCGAGGCCTATGCGAGGAGCGGCGCGGTAACGCCGACCCATGTCTATCGCAATTTCGACCGTAACTGGGAGCGCATGGGCGGGGTGGACCACCGGCTGAAACTGCCCTGCCTGATGATCGGGGCGGACGCGGATTTCATGCTGCCCCCGGCGCTGATGAAGTGGATGCCGGCGCTGTGCGCGGACCTCGAATCCCATGTGCTCGAAGGCTGCGGACACTGGACGATGTGGGAGCGTCCCGACGAGCTCGCCGCCTTCATCGAGGAATGGGTGGAACGCCGCTTCGGGTGAGCCCCCTCACCCTTGGACGCTCATCGCTGCGCGGTCTCGCGCCCTCTCCCTCTCCCTCGAGGGAGAGGGAAGAGCATCCGGCTTTCACACGAAAGGCGGATGTGAGGGGTGAGGGGGAGGTTTTGACGGTTTGTCGACGATTATCCCTTCCCACCGGTGCCACGGCGCTAATTGATCTGGAATTGCCGCCGCAGGGCGAGCGCGGTCAGGAACAGCAAAACCAGCGAGATAAGCGCCTGGAAAGCGCTGATCAGGCCCATGAACAATCGCAGCAATGGATAGCTCCGACCCACGTCCTCGAACGGGTTTCCCGAGCCCACCACAAAGCGCAACGGGCCGAGCGCATTCTGCAAGGCCAGCTCCGCCGAGTCATAGACGATCGGGTGCGGCTCCAGCCCCCAGCCGAAGGCAATTTCCAATCCCGATTGCGGATTGACGAGGATCCAGCTGGCCGATGCGGAGATATATATCGCAGTTGCGATAAGCGTAACCGCCGCCAACCATGCGAGCGGGCGCAGGATCGAGCCGCCAAAGTCCGCGAACGCGCCATAGGCTTTTGCGGCAAGCCGTTCGCCGAAATTGACGGACGGGCGCCGGGACCGGGCGATCAATTCCATACGGTAGAATTTCTGTTCCCGCTGGCGGTCCGCCACTTGGGCCATGGCGTGCTTCAATGTCCGGCATCCGCCTTCCAGGGAAGCAAAACGGCTGTCCGCACCCCGGATCAGGGCGTCGGCGTCTTTTTCGGGATCATATCCTTCAGCGTCGGTGATTTTCTGATCTTCAAGGATCGCATCTTCTGCTTCACCGAGAGCTTGTTGAAACTGGGCCTCAACCGGATGTTCCGGTCCGATCAACACGCCGGTATCCAGGATGGCCCCCTGAAACGCTGAGAAGGGCAGGTTCTTCACGCCCTTTAGATCAAGGCTGTCGACAAAACGCGTGCCTTCGAAGGCGGCGTTCCTGTCTGCGGCTTTTTCAGGAAAGGTGCAGCGGGAAAAATCGGCAAGTTGTGGGTCCACCGAAATGAGCGCCTATGCGAAGGTTAGCTTTGGCAGGGCCTGATTGCTGGGCGTCGCCAAACCTCACCGGTTCATCAAACTCTGCTCCCCGGAAGCTGGCGCCAACTTGGAAGGCGGCGTTGATCGCATTGAGCGGTGCTTTAAATCGCGTATTCTCAAACCCTGCATTGCCGCCGGAGAACTCCGCACCATCAAACCCTGCATCACCGCCGGAGAACTGCGCGCTATCGAACCAGGCAACACCGCCGGAGAATTGCGCGCCGTCGAACCTTGCCTCACCGCCCGAGAACTGCGCGTTGTCAAACCGAGCATAACCGCCGGAAAATTGTGCGTCGAAAAAATGGACATCGCCGCCGGAAAACTCTGCACCATCAAACCTTGCATCACCGCCGGAGAATCGGGCGCCGAGGAACACGACAACACCGCCGGAGAACTCCGCGCCGCTGAACCGTGTATCACCGCCGGAGAATTGCGCGCTGTTGAACCGGGCATCACCGCCTGAGAACTTCGCGCCGATGAAACGTGCATTACCGCCGGAGAACTGCACACCATCAAACCCGGCATTGCCGCCGGAGAACTCCGCGTCGACAAACCAAGTAAAGCCGCCGGAGAACTGCGCGCTGGGGAACAAGGCATCACCACCGGAGAACTTCGCGTCATCGAACGAGGCATTGCCGCCAAAGAACTGCGCGCCGCTGAACCGGGCAACACCGCCTGAGAACTGCGCGCCGCCGAACCGGGCATCACCGCCTGAGAACTGCGCGCCATCGAACCCCGAATACCCAAGAAAAATTGCCTGAATAAACGACGCTCCCGAACCGAAATGCGCTTCTTCTGCCTCACAGTTCCTAAGGAAAGCGGCATCATCGAAAATCACGTGCAAAGGCGCTGGCTCTATTGCCGCGTCACCGGAATCGCTTACTTCCGTTCTTTTCTGACGGTCCGGCCGCGGAAAAGCCTGCAGAACCGCCCCCTGAAATTGTGCCCGATTGTCATGACCATTGACTTTAAATCCTTCGAATTCTGTTTTCGCGCCGCGCGCTAATAACCTTCCAACCTCAGTTTCCAGCGTGTCCCACAAATGATGAGTGGGCTTGATCTTCCAGGTTGGAGTATCGTCCAGCCACTTATCGGGGAGATGAAGGATGTGGAAACGCGGATGGCCATGCTCATCATGAAGCAGGTTTAGTTCCGTGAGTTCTTCGTCGTTTCGCAGTCGCTTGGCATCGGCATCCCAGCGGAAATAATCCTGCAAGGTCGCAGGGCGTGAGCCTTCTGGCGCACTATCTGTTTCGACGATCAGATTTTCGGGTGTCACCGACCAACCGATCCAGGGCTTATCCGGTGTTCCTTCGTCATTCAGCTTGGCCAGTCCATCCCAGGAATAATCCTTCTCAAACCATCGCGCCCACCATTGGCGGCGCATCTCGACGATTTCTTCCTGGCTGATTGGCATTGTAATGTTCCCGGCACGTTGAACGTGCAGTATGCGCAAAGCCGCACAAGAAAGGGAAGGAGAAACCCGCCATCGCCCTCCCGGAATAGCCCGCGCCAACACGCGCCCCGCCATTGACGAAAACGCGCCTGCGGCCTAACTCGCGGAGCCGTATTCCCACGCGAACAGAAAGCCTGATCCCATGTCCCTGTCCCAAGCCGCTGCCAACGCCAAAGCCTGGCCGTTCGAGCTCGCGCGGGAGCTGCTGAAACGCGTGGAGAAGACGGGCAAGAGCGAAGTGATCTTCGAGACCGGCTATGGTCCGTCCGGCCTGCCGCATATGGGCACGTTCGGCGAGGTGGCGCGCACCTCCATGGTGCGCCATGCCTTCCGGGTGCTGACGGATGACAAGATCCCGACCCGCCTGATCTGCTTTTCCGACGACATGGACGGCATGCGCAAGGTGCCGACCAACGTCCCGCAACAGGCGCTCTTGCAGCAATATTTGCAAAAGCCGCTGACCGATGTACCCGACCCGTTCGGCACGCATGCCGGCTTTGCCCAGCATAATAATGCGCGGCTGCGCGCCTTCCTCGACGGGTTCGGCTTCGAGTACGAATTCCTGTCGGCGACCGAGCAATACCGCTCCGGCGCGTTCGACGCCGTGCTTCTGCGCGCGCTGGAAAAGTATGACGACATCATGAAGGTGATGCTGCCGACGCTGGGCGCCGAGCGGCAGGCGACCTATTCGCCTTTCCTGCCCATCTCGCCCAAGACCGGGCATGTGCTCTACGTGCCGATGAAGGCGACGAACCCGACCGAGGGCACGATCACCTATACCGGCGAGGATGGCGAGGACGTCACCGTGCCGGTCACGGGCGGTAATGTGAAACTGCAATGGAAGCCGGATTTCGGCATGCGCTGGGCGGCGCTGGGCGTTGATTTCGAGATGTTCGGCAAGGACCACCAGACCAATGCGCCGATCTATTCGCGCATCTGCCGCATTCTCGGCGTCGAGCCGCCGGTGCAATTCGTCTACGAGCTGTTCCTCGACGAGCAGGGCGAGAAGATCTCCAAGTCCAAGGGCAATGGCCTGTCGGTCGAGGAATGGCTGCGCTATGGCACGCAGGAGAGCCTGTCGCTCTACAATTTCACCAAGCCGCGCACGGCCAAGCGGCTTTATTTCGATGTCATCCCCAAGGCGGTGGACGAGTATTACCAGCACCTCGCCGCCTATCAGGGACAGGACGAGGCCAAGCGGCTGGAAAACCCGGTCTGGCACATCCATGACGGCAATCCGCCGGACCATGGCACGCCGGTCAGCTTTGCCATGCTGTTGAACCTCGCCTCGGTGGCGGGCGCGCATGACAAGGCGACGCTGTGGGGCTTCATCACCAAGTATGCGCCGGAAGCCACGCCGGAAACCGATCCGGTTCTGGACGGGCTCGCCGAGCGCGCCGTCGCCTATTACGAGGACTTCGTGAAGCCGGAGAAGGTCTATCGCGAAGCCTCCGATCTGGAGCGCGCGGCCATGCTCGACCTGGTCGAGCGCCTGAAGGCGCTGGGGCCGGACGAGAAAGATCCGGAAACGATCCAGAACGAGGTCTATGCCGCCGGCAAGGCACAGCCCTTCGACAATCTCCGCGACTGGTTCAAGGGTCTCTACGAAGTCCTGCTGGGGCAGAGCCAGGGCCCGCGCTTTGGCGGCTTTGTCGCCATCTACGGTATCCCGGAAACCATCGCCCTGATCGAAAAGGGACTCGCCGGGGAATTGGCGAAGGGCTAGGCGCCGAGTTCAATGACCTGGTCTGCGTACGCTGTGCCGGTGATTTTCGCCAGCAGGCGGCGGTCGGCAGTGATCAGCGTCGTGTCCGCCGTCTCTGCGGCGGCGATGTAAAAGCAGTCATAGGCCGGGTGATCAAGCTCGGTGGCAATCTCGAGGGCGCGGGCTGCGAGCGCGGCATCGTCGAAAGCGAGGAGAATTGGCGCCATGGCGTCGCGCCGGATAGCGTGCGCAGTGCGCAGGTCGACATGGCCGGTTTTCACCATGAGCCGGCAGGCATTCGTGACCTCGTGAACCAGGAGCATTGGCGCGACCAGATCGAGCGGTTGCGCCAGCAAGTCCATTGCGGCCGGATTAATTGCCGAAGGCACGGCCCAGGCGAGGGCGACATTCGCATCGACGACGCGCATCAATGCTGGCCTTTGGCCTCTGCCACGAGCGCCTCGAGATCGATGTTCGGCAGGTGAGCGCGCGCCGTCAGACCCGCTTTCGCACGGCGAACACGCAGGGCAGGGCTGACCGCTTCAAGGGCGCGGCCAAGAAGCCTGGCCGCCGTTTGTTCAGGCAGCTCCCCTGACTCATCCGCCAAGGCCTGCAGGTTCTGCAAATGATCGGCGTCCAGTGCCACGAGCAAGCCAGCTTCATAGCCGGCGGTGTTGTCCTCTGCGACGATTGCGCCGCGCGCGGCCGCCCTGACTTTTCGGAACGTTACTTTCCGGCCCGGCACATCGACCTCGGCGGTTTTCCAGCCTGCGGCCAGCCAGGCCGGGGTCATCGTGTTGTTGGACGGGTTGTTGCTCCACCAGGCCGGATAATTATAAGCGCTCTTCGGTAGCGGCTTTTGCAGGATATGCTCCAGCTCCGCGAAAGTGACCCGCCAATGTGATCCGGGACGATCGCGCAAGGCATCCGTCAGAATGGCATATTTGGACATGGCGCTTTCCTTGCTCTATCCGGGCAAAAAATAAACACTTAACAGTTGTTATTGTCAACATTGATCTCGTTATGTCGATAATATTTGACACCGCGTCTGCAATCTCTTACATCCCGTCATGTAAAAAATAACTAACACAAGGTCGATGAGGTTTGACATGAGTTTTCGGGAAAAAAGTACCTGGGTGCTGCTGGCGGTCACCGCGATCGTCTATGGCCTGTATTTCTCCATCACGATCCGCGGCGCGCTGGCCGATGGCGTGCCGGAAGTGGCGGACAATGTCCGCCTGTTCGGTGCAGTGGTGCTGATGGTGATCCTGACGGTGATCGCCCATATCGTGATCGCGATCTTCTCGCCGAAGGATGCCGATGCCAGCGACGAGCGCGACCGGATGATCGAGCTGCGCGGCGATCAGAAGGGCAGCTTCGTGATGGCGGTGGCGCTGTTTTCGACGCTGGGCCTGGCGCTGGCCGGTGCGTCGGTGTTCTGGATCGCGCATATGGCGCTGGCGGGCCTGGTGGCGAGCGAGGTCGTGAAGGCGGTGTCCAAGCTGATCGATTACCGGCGGGGGGTTTAAGGCATGGGAAAACCCACACGCATCACCAACCGGCTGCGCGAATTGCGCTTTCACGCCGGCGAGATGACGCAGGCCGAACTGGCCCGGCGCGTCGGGATGACCCGCCAGACCATCATCGCGATCGAGCAGGGGAAATACTCCCCGTCCCTGGAAGTCGCCTTCCAGATCGCGAATGTCTTCAAGGTGCCGCTGGAAGAGGTCTTCCAGTATCCGAAAGAGACCTAGGCGGCGGCCGGCCGGTAGTCGCCGAAATGCTGGTTCAGCATGCGCCGCAGGCGCGGATCGGCATCGTTGACGGCGTCGCGCGAGGGAAAGGCCGGCGCGGCGCGCAACGATTCGATCGGCACGTTCAGCACGCAGCGGTCATGGGCCGGGTCGAAGGTCAGCGCTTCCCAGGGAACAGCGTAGAAGCGTTCGCCGAGCTCGCTGGCCTCGTCCAGCGCCAGGACGGCGTGCAAGACGCGGCCGGTGGCGACGCCGACGACGACGTCATCCATCATGCCGATCTTGCGGCCGGACGGGCTGACAACAGGAATGCCATGAAGGGCGGTGGCGGAAGAGATGCGGGGGAGGATAGACATGGCCGGACTCCTTTCTAGAGCGGCTTGATCAACCATGCGCGCGGCCTCGACCTGATTTGGACCGTCGCGCAAGCCTCTAACGCCAGTGATTCGACGACTTTTCAGTGACACGAAAGTGTCCCGAATGTGACAATCCGGGAAAATAGGTTAACGATTCCGGGGCGCTACTGGCTGGCCCAGACGATCCGCGCCATCCAGGCAATGTCCGCCGATCTCAGCGTGCGGCCGGGATAGTCCGGGTTCAGCGAGGCCAGCTCGATGCCGTCGCCGGACAGTTTCGCCAGCTCCTTGCACAGGACTTCGCCCTTGATCGTGCGCACCACGACGCGGTCGCCCTTGCGCGGGGTCTCGCCGGGGGCCACCACGACGCGGTCGCCATCGCGATACACCGGGGCCATGGAGTCGCCGGAGATTTCCAGCGCATAGGCATGGGCATCCGACACGCCGGGAAAGACGATGTCCTCCCAGCCCTGGCCAACCGGGAAGCCGGCATCGTCGAAATAGCCGGCATCCCCCGCCTGGGCGAAGCCGATCAGCGGCACGGAGCGCGTCTGCGCCGCGCCGGTGGCGAGCGAGGCAAACTCCTCGAAGGAGACGCGCACCGCGGCCAGCGCCTTGGCGATGCTCTCCGAGGACGGCCAGCGCGGACGGGTGCCATCGGCACTGGTGCGCTTGGAGACATTGAAGGTGGTGGGATCCATGCCCGCGCGCCGGGCAAGTCCGGAAGCCGTCAGCCCCGCCCGCGCCGCCAGCAGGTCGATCCCCTTCCAGATTTGATTATGCGTCAGCATGGTGTTTATTCCGCCCGGAATGAGTCGCTCCTTGATAACAGGAATATATTCCTTGACCACAATCAAAGGTAGAATAGCATCGGGAAAATATTCCGCAATGGCCGGAAAACGGGGGTCAGGCGATGAGTGAGCCGATCTACAAGCTGATCGATCCGCGCGAATGGGCCGAGGCCATGGCCGCGGGCGTGTTCAAGGGATCGGGCGTGGATGTCGAGGATGGCTATATCCACTTCTCGACGGCCGAGCAGCTGCCGGGCACGCTGGAGAAATGGTTCGCCGGTTTCGACCGGCTGGCGCTGGTCGAGGTCGATGCCGATCATTTCGGCAGCGAGCTGAAATGGGAAAAATCCCGGGGCGGCGCGCTGTTTCCGCATCTCTATGACGAATTGCCGATGATCGCCGTGCGCACGGTGCGCCTGTTGCGCAAGGGCGATGAGGGCGGCTGGCTCCTGCCGGACGATCTCTCCTCATGAGTGACCTGGCCAAGCTCGGCACGAAAGTGCTGCACGTCCTGCCGCCGGAACTGGCCCACCAGGCCAGCCTGAAAGCGCTGAAAGCGGGGCTTGTGCCGGTGACGCGCCCTGTGCCCGACCCGGTGCTGAAAACGAAACTCGCCGGGCTCGAATTGCCCAATCCGGTCGGCCTGGCGGCCGGCTATGACAAGAATGGCGAGGTGATTGACGCGCTGTTGAAGCTGGGCTTCGGCTTTGTCGAATGCGGCGCCGTGACGCCCCGCCCGCAGCCCGGCAATCCGAAGCCGCGTGTGTTCCGCCTGACGCCGGACCGTGCCGTGATCAACCGGATGGGCTTCAATAATGCCGGCCTGGTCGCGCTGAAAGCCCGGCTGCAGGCGCGACTTGGGCGTCCCGGCGTGGTCGGCGTCAATCTTGGCGCCAACAAGGATTCCGAAGACCGGACGCAGGATTATGTCACCTCGCTGGCGGCGCTCGACGGCCTGGCCAGCTTCTTCACCGTGAATATCTCCTCGCCCAATACGCCGGGCCTGCGCGCGCTGCAGTCGAAAGCCGCGCTGGATGATCTCCTCGCCCGGGTGATGCGGGCCAGACGCGCCGCGCCGGTCTTCCTCAAGGTCGCGCCCGATCTCGAGGACGAAGACCTCGCCGACATTGCGGCCAGCGTGCGGGACAACCGGATCGATGCGTTGATCGTGTCGAACACCACGATCGCGCGGCCGGACACGCTGGCCAGCACAGACCGGGCCGAGACGGGCGGGTTGTCGGGACGGCCTCTGTTTGAACGCTCCACGGCCTTGCTGAAGGCGTTTGCCAAAACCCTGGACGGGAAGGTGCCGTTGGTCGGTGTCGGCGGGATCGAGGATGCGGACACGGCCTATGCCAAGATCCGCGCCGGTGCCACGGCGGTGCAGCTTTATTCCGCACTCGTCTATGAAGGGCCGGGGCTTGTCGCGCGCATCAATCGCGGTCTTGCCGAGCGGCTGAAGGCGGACGGTTTTTCCAGTGTGGATGAGGCTGTGGGAGTGGAGGTCCTGTAACAGTTTTTAGAGCTGTTCATTTTTCTGCCCCTGCTTGCGGGGGGAGT
Source organism: uncultured Hyphobacterium sp. (assembly GCA_965366295.1). Classification (GTDB taxonomy): domain Bacteria; phylum Pseudomonadota; class Alphaproteobacteria; order Caulobacterales; family Maricaulaceae; genus Hyphobacterium. The sequence goes on along the minus strand of CBDUFA010000007.1, from coordinate 38 downwards.
GGTCCGAAGGACCGAGGGGGGCGAGGGGGCCCCCCCCC
>CBDUFA010000006.1:0-13900 GCA_965366295.1 uncultured Hyphobacterium sp. | reverse complement strand
ACGACACCGAATGGGGCGTACCTGAATACGATTCCCGCGCGCTCTGGGAAAAGCTCGTTCTCGACGGCATGCAGGCCGGGCTCGCCTGGATCACCATTCTGCGCAAGCGCGACTCGCTGCGCGCCGCGTTCGACGGCTTCGATCCGGAGAAGGTCGCGCGCTACGGCGAACGCGACATGGAGCGCCTGCTGGGCGATCCGGGCATCATCCGCTCCCGCGCCAAGATCGAGGCGGCCATTGGCGGCGCGCGCATCTTCCTCGATATGCGCGCGAGGGGCGAGGATTTCTCGGATTACCTCTGGGATTTCACCGGCGGAGCGCCGGTCCAGAACCGCTGGGCATCCATGTCGGACGTCCCGGCCAGGACAGAGCTCAGCGAGACCATTGCCCGCGATCTGAAGAAGCGGGGTTTCAAATTTTGCGGACCTGTTATCGTTTACGCCTTCATGCAGGCCGTCGGCATGGTGAACGACCACCTCACTACATGTCCGCGGCACGGGATTGTTCGGGACATGGGAGCAGGCAGATGATTCGTGGCGTTATCGCGGGTGTCGCCCTGTTGGGTTTGACAGGATGTTCGACACTGGAATGGCCGACCGACCGGGACGAGGACGACCAGATGACCGCGCGCGAACTCGGCGAGCGCGATTGCCGGTTGGCGCGCGCCTCCGATCCGGCCGGACGCGGCGAATGGGTTTGCGAGAACCCGCGGACCGGCGAGGTCGAGCGCCAGGATCGCAACCCCGTTTATGACAATGACAATCGCTAGAACAAAGACGGACTTGACGTGATGACAAATGCCGTAATCCGGTCCTCCGGCCTCTGGACGCCGCCTGAATCCGTCAGCAATGACGAGCTGGTAGCGTGCTATAATAACTGGGTGGAGCGCTGGAACCGGGACAATGCAGATGCCATTGCATCCGGACAGGCCGAGCCGAAAGCCCCCTCGTCCAGTGGCTTCATCGAGAAGGCGTCCGGCATCAAGTCGCGTTATACGATCGACAAGGCCGGCGTGCTCGATATTGATCGCATGCGCCCGCAGGTCCGCCGCCGCGCAGACGACGAGATATCGGTCATGGCCGAAGCCGGGCTGGCCGCCGCCCGCGAAGCCCTGGAGCGCGCCGGGCGCGATCCGAAAGATGTCGACGGCGTGATCTGTTCCGCCACCACCATGCAGCGGACCTATCCCTGTATCGCCATCGAGATCCAGCATGCCCTCGGCATCGACGGTTTCGGCTATGACATGAGCGTCGCCTGCTCTTCAGGCACGTTCGGCCTGATCAATGCCATCAACGCGATCGAGACGGGCCAAGCCAAGTCCATCGTGCTCGTCACACCCGAGATCACCACGCCACAGCTCAATTTCCGCGACCGCGACAGCCATTTCATCTTCGGCGATGTCGCCGTGGCCTTCCTGATCGAGCGCGCGGACCTGGCAGAAGGCGGCTGGTCGATCCTCGGCACGCGCATGAAGACGGTGTATTCCAACAATATCCGCTCGAATTTCGGCTTCATGAACGCCTGTGAAAATCCGGAACCGGCCTTCGAGGACCGCTATTTCGTGCAGGAAGGCCGCCGGGTTTTCAAGGAAGTCTGCCCCATGGTGGCCGAGCTGATCCTCGATCAGCTCCAGTCCATGCAGCTGGCCGCCAACGACATGAAGCGGCTCTGGCTGCACCAGGCCAATATCAACATGAATCTGATGATCGCCCGCAAGGTCTTCGACCGTGAATTCAGCGAAGACGAGGCACCGGTCATTCTCGACGAGTTCGCCAACACGGCCGGAGCCGGGTCGCTCGTCGCCTTCCATCGCCATTCCGACGGCTTCGCCCCGGGGGAGAAGGGCTTGCTGTGTTCCTTTGGCGCCGGATATTCGATAGGCTCCGTGATAGTGGAGAAACGTGCGGCATGAGAGATTGCGTCATCCGTTCCGTGGGTTGGACCGCCCCGGAAGCCCGTATAACCAACGCCGAGCTGGTCGAGGTCTTCAACGCCTATGCCGACCGGTTCAATGCCGAGAATGCCGAGGCGATTGCCGCCGGGACGGCCGCTGAAATCCCGCATTCCAGCGAGAAATTCATCGAGCAGGCCTCGGGCATCATGAACCGTCACGTCGTCGACAAGACGGGGCTGATGGACATCGACCGCATGCGCCCTCGCATTCCGCACCGCGAAAAGGAAGCCCTGGCCTTCCAGGCCGAGTTCGGCGCTTCCGCGGCGAGGAAGGCACTTGAAAAGGCGGGCCGCACCCCGGCCGACGTCGACGGCGTGATCGTCGCGTCCTCGGCGCAGCAACGCAATTTCCCCGGCGTATCGGTGGAGATCCAGAACGAGCTCGGCATGGAACATGGCTGGGCCTTCGACATGACCATGGCCTGCGCCTCGGCGATCTTTGCCATGCAGCAGGCGCGCGAGCTGATCCGGACGGGTCAGGCCGATGCCATCCTCATCGTCTGCCCCGAGATCATGAGCGCCATCAATCATTACCGGCGGCGCGAAGTGCACTTCATCTTCGGCGATGCCGCAGCCGCAGTCCTGCTCGAAGCGGGCGACCGTGAGCCGGGCGGCTGGGAGCTGAAAGGCGTGCGCCTCGAGACCAAATGGTCGAACGCGCTGCGCTCGGACTTCGGCTTCATGAACCACACCGAGTTCGAGGACGGCGAGCCTTTCGAGGCTTTCGTCGATCAGGACGGGCACCGCGTGTTCCGCGATGTCATCCCGATGGCCTCGGCCCTGTCGTCAAAGCTGATCGCCGATCTCGGCTATCAGCCGCACGATATCCGCCGCGCCTGGCTGCACCAGGCCAATATCCGTATTGTCCAGGCGGTCGCCAAGAAGGCGCTGGACCGCGAGCCGACCGCCGATGTCGCGCCCGTCATCCTCAATGAATACGGCAATACGTCGTCATCGAGCGTGCTGATGACGTTCGACCTCAATTCCGACGACATGAAGCCCGGTGAACGCGGCCTGATGTGTGCCTTCGGCGCCGGCTATGGCTGCGGTGCCGCCATTATCGAGAAACGCTAGGGGAGAATGCCATGCAGGCGAAATGGAAATGGACAGCGGGCTTCGCCGCCCTCGCATTGACCGCCTGCAACGGTGCGCCCGCACCGGACCCCGAACCTACTGAAGACGAGACCGCAATGGCCGATCCGGCCATGCCGGAGACCACGGATGATACGGCCGCGGCGGCGACCGAGGACGAAGAACCCGCCGGTCTGCCACAAACCGACATTTCCCTGTCCACACTGGTCTGGAACAATGGCCTGCCGCAGATCGCCGATCGCGTCATTCCCACCTCGCGAGGCAGCTATGACAACCAGCCGGCATTCGACGACGGCGGTTTCTACTTCGCGTCGGAAACGCCGGGCCTGCAAACCGACATTTTCTACTATTCGCTCGATAGCGGCGCGATTTCCCGCATCACGGACACGCCCGACGAAAGCGAGTATTCGCCGCGGCCGTCGCCGGACGGCCAATCGGTGACCTATATCCACCAGGCGCCCGGCGGCTATGGCGGGCAGGTTTACCGCCACCAGCTGGACGGATCCGCGACGGGGCCGGTGCATGAATACGGCCCGGCCGGCTATTACGCCCTCGCCGGCGATCAATCCGAAATGCTGCTCTTTGCCCTCACCGACCCGTTCAGCCTGCTCTGGACCGACCTGGAACTGGGGATCGAGGAAGAAATCACCACCGGCCTGGGTCGTGCGCTCTATACCGCGCCCGATGGCCAGTCGGCCTTCTTCACGCTGGAACATCCCGAAGGCGGCTTCACCGTCAACCGGTTCAGCTTTACCGACGCGTCGATCACGCCCGTCTTCCGCCTGCCCGGCGAAAGCGAGGACTATGCCGTCTTCACCAAGCCGGACGGCGGCCTCGGCTGGCTCTCGGCCACGTCGGACACGCTCTTTTACCGTGATGACAGTGTGTCCAGCTGGCAGCCGATTGCCGATCTGGAAGCGATGGGATTGTCCGGCGTCACGCGGCTGGCGGTCTCGCCATCTGCGGACCGCCTCGCCATCGTCTCGAACGAATAGGCTGGCCTAGACTTTCACCACGTCGGTGATCTTGTAGGTCAGGTCCTCGCCATCGGCTTCGTGGATGGTGAGGTATTCACCCAACCGCAGCACGTGGTCGCCAAGGCGGTAGACCGGCTCGTCGGGACCTTCGTCTTCCTCGTCATACCGGAAATACCAGTGGCTGCCGCGATGGGTCAGCCAGCCATCGGCCTTCTCGTCCTCGTCCGGCGAAAAGCGGAGCACCGTGCAGGCCTCCTTGTTGGCACGCCACAGCTCCAGGTCGAGATGTCCGGACGCATCCAGCGGCGCAACGACGGTGTAACCGCGGTGGTCGTCTCCATCCGGGTGGCTTGTGCCCGGATTGCGGCTCAACCGCATTACGACTCGTGAAAGCGCCATGGAAATCTCCCTTTGGAATTTGACCTTTGCCCGATTAAGGAATTCGCCTCGCCCGGCGTCAATGGGCCAGTAGCATGGCCGGACAATCTGTAGCAGCCAGCAAGGTGCGGGTCACACCGCCGAAGACAAATTCGCGCAGCCGCGAATGGCCGTAGGCACCCGCCACCAGCAGGTCGAAGCTCTCGGCACCCTGCAACAGGCGTTGGCCGACATTGCCCTCGAACTCGTCGATCTCGATCGTGTCGGGCCGCAGGCCACGCACCGACAGCCAGTCATAAAGCCGGTCGATCGAGGCGGCCCGCCGGTCACGGTATTCCAGGCCGCGATCCGATTGTAATATCGTGACATTCTCGGCCGACGAGATCAGGGGGGCACCGGCATAGATCGCCCGCGCAGCCTCCCGCGACCCATCCCAGGCAATCGCCACGCGCGCAGGCGGCTCGTCCGTATCACCGGGAATGTAGAGCGGGGTCTGCTCATCGATCAGGACGGCGGTGGCGAGCTCGGCCAGCGGGCCATTTCCGGAGGCCGCATAACGCGAGACCACGACGAGGCGCGACAGGCGCATCTCAGCAGCCGCATCGGCAGGCTGGTCGGAAATCCGCAGGAACCGGCCGCGTACAGCCGTCAGGTTGGCATATTCCAGCGCGTCGATGAACGTGTTCTTCGCGCGTTCGGCAGCCTGGTCTGATTCGGTCTGGATGGAGGTCAGCGCCCCGGCCATGACCGATGCCGCGGCACCGCTCGGCCCCGCCCACATCAGGAAGTCGCTCGGATCGGGCTCCAGCAGAACGGCATCCAGCGTCGCATCGAATCGGGCCGACAGGCGCGCCGCCGTCCGGGCCGGCAGGATGTCACAATCATCACCCTGCAGGGCCACGATGATGCGTTCTTTCGCCATAATGCTCTCTCCTCGCTCACACCCGCGCTTGATATCACCCATATCACGCGTAGGAAGTGGCTGAGTTAATAACGAGAGACGGCACAGGGATAAAGGGAATTGCGAAAGCGCGCACACGCGAGAGACGAAAAGCCGCGGGCCTGGCAACGCATGCTGTCGGGCCGCCGGCTCGACCTGCTCGACCCGTCACCGCTGGATGTCGAGATCGGTGACATCGCGCACGGTCTGGCTCGCGTCGCGCGCTGGAACGGGCAGACGCGCGGCGCCTACGCCTTCTCGGTGGCCGAGCACAGCGTGATCGTCGAGCAGATCGTCTCCATCCTCTATCCCAGGATCGAGACCCGCTGGCAGCTCGCCGCCCTGCTCCATGATTCCTCGGAATATGTGATCGGCGACATGATCAGCCCGTTCAAGGCCGCGCTCGGCGTCAATTACCGCGAATTCGAGGATCGGCTCGAAGGCGCGGTCCATATCCGCTTCGGTCTGCCGCCCAAGACTCCGGTCGCCATCAAGCGCAAGATCAAGCGCGCGGACCGCATCTGCGCGCACCTCGAAGCGGTCCAGATTGCCGGTTTCGGCGAGGCCGAGGCCCGCCAGTTCTTTGGCCCGGTCCCGGCGGAAATCGACCTGGACATCAAGCCCATGCCGGCAAACAAGGCCCAGGCGCTTTTCCTCGATCGCTTCCACACGCTGATCGCGGAACTGGATTCAGCCGGCCGGAAGAAGTCGGCATGAGCCTGCCTCCCGTCGCCGTCGGCCTGAACGCCGTCATCATGGCGGCGGGAGAGGCTGCGCCGCAAATGCTGGTCGTACCGCGTAACGGAAAGGAACCGGCCCTGCCCTTCGGCCCGTTCGACCCGGCGCGTCACCGCACCTTCGAGATCGGCCTGCGGGAATGGGTCAGCGAGCAGGCTCACTTCCAGCTTGGCTATGTCGAACAGCTCTACACGTTCGGCGACCGGGGCCGCGAAGCGCCGCTGGCCGACCTGCCGTCCTCGGAAGAGGCTCGCATCATCTCGGTCGGCTATCTCGCCCTCACCCCGGAAGCATCGCCCATCCCGGCCGGGGGCGGTGAGTGGCAGGACTGGTATCGTTTCTTCCCCTGGGAAGACTGGCGTAAGGGCAAGCCCGCGGTTCTTCCGGAGATCATCGAGCCCGCCCTGCAGCGCTGGATCGACGAGGCAGAAACCGAGGGCCGGCGGGCCTCCCGCCGCGACCGCGCACGGATCACCTTCGGGCTCGACGGGCGGGGCTGGAACGAGGAAAGCTGCCTCGACCGCTATGAGCTGCTCTACAGTGCCGGCCTGATCGCCGAAGCCGCCCGCGACCGCAAGGAAGCCCAGGGCATGCCGCCCTTCAGCCGCGCCATGGCGTCCGATCACCGGCGCATCGTGGCCACCGCGATCAGCCGGCTGCGCGGCAAGATCAAATACCGCCCGGTCCTGTTCGAGCTTATGCCGGACCTCTTCACCCTGTCGCACCTCCAGCAGGTCGTTGAAGGCATTGTCGGCTTTCCGCTTCACAAGCAGAATTTCCGGCGCGCGCTCGACCGCACGGGTTTCGTGGAAGGCACCGGCAAGATGCAGGCCGGAACCGGCGGCCGGCCGGCGGAATTGTTCCGCTACCGCCGGGACATATTGCGCGGCACACCGGCGTCCGGCATTGCCACGCCCCGCCTCAAGGACAGCTGAGCAAGCCTCACATCAAAGGTTGACCCGGCGCCCTGACAGGCCTATTTAGGCTCAATAAGAGCAAAAGGTGGCCGGTTGCGATCTGCCACCTTTCTTCTCGCCCTATAAATGCTCACTTTGAGCATAAAGGAGATACGGTCATGGAACGCCTGAACTGGACCCGCCCGAACTGGCGCAACGACGCCGAACCGCTTGATGCCGGGCCGGACGACAAGCTGGTCTATGACAACGAGGTCAGGGCCGAGACCGATCATCTTTACGACCGCGTGAAGGACGTGATCCTCCCCGAGGAATGGCCTGCTCATGCCCCGCTGATCGCCGCCATCAACCGCCTCAAGAAGGAGAAGGGCGCGATCATCCTGGCGCACAACTACATGACGCCGGAAATCTTCAACTGCGTCGGCGATCTGTCCGGCGATAGCTTGGCGCTTGCCCGCATGGCCGCGGATGTGGAAGAGGACATCATCGTCCAGGCCGGCGTCCATTTCATGGCCGAGACCGCCAAGATCATGTGCCCGGACAAGACGGTGCTTATCCCGGACATGCGCGCTGGCTGCTCGCTCGCGGAAAGCATCACGGGCGAGGATGTCGCCGCGATCAAGGCGAAATACCCCCACCTGCCCATCGTGACCTATGTGAACACGTCGGCGGCGGTGAAGGCCGAGGCCGATGTCTGCTGCACGTCCAGCAATGCGGTTCAGGTCACCGAATGGGCGGCGAAGGAATGGGGCACCGACACCGTCATCCTGATCCCGGATGAGTTCCTCGCGAAGAATGTCGCCGCCAATACCGACGTCCGGATCCTCACCTGGAAAGGCAGCTGCGAAGTGCATGAGCGTTTCACCGCCGAAGACGTCGAGGCACTGCGCGAAGGCCATCCCGGTGTTGTCGTGCTGACCCACCCGGAAAGCCCGGTCGATGTGGTCCGCGCCGCCGACTTCGCCGGTTCGACCTCGGCCATGGCGAAATATGTCCGGGACCGGCGCCCGGAGAAGGTCGTCCTCCTCACCGAGTGCTCGATGAGCGACAATGTCGCGGTCGAGAACCCGGGCGTGAACTTCGTGCGCCCCTGCAATCTCTGTCCGCACATGAAGCGGATCACCCTGCAGAACATCTATGATGCGCTGCGCTTCAACCAGCACGAGGTCGAGGTCGATGCAAAAACGGCCGAGCGCGCCCGCGTCTCGATCCAGCGCATGCTCGACCTTCCGGCCCCGGACAAGCCGGCGCATTTCGAACGCGACCGCGAGGCGGTCGAGGTCGGCCTGGTCTAGGAACCGCCATGACCACGCCCATTCTCATCGTCGGCGCCGGCATTGCCGGGCTCTGGACGGCGCTGAAACTGGCCCCGCGCCCGGTCATCCTGCTGACCGGCGCGCCGCTGGGCGAAGGTGCCGCAACCGGCTGGGCGCAAGGCGGCATCGCTGTGGCGGCCGGACAGGATGACGATCCGTCAGCCCATGCCGGAGACACGCTTGTCGCCGGGGCGGGTCTCAGCCTGCCCGCCGCGCAAGCTCGGCGTGCCTTTTGAAACCGATGAGCGCGGTGCCCTGTCGCTGGCGCTCGAAGCCGCCCACAGCCATCCGCGCATTGCGCATATCAGTGGCGACCAGGCGGGCGCCATCATCCACCGCACGCTGATTACGGCTGTCCGGAGCGCGCCGCATATCGACATCCGCGAAGGCTGGCATCTGGCCGCGCTCATCCCCTCGCGGGAGGGCGGCTGCGCCGGGGCGCTGGTGCGCAACACCGATGGCCGCAGCGAAACCCTGCGCGCCAGCCACACCATATTGGCCACGGGCGGCTATGGCGGCCTGTTTGCCGACACGACCAGCCCCGCAGGGGCGACCGGGGCGCCGATTGCCATGGCCGCCCGGATCGGTGCCGCGATCCGCAATCCGGAATTCGTGCAATTCCACCCCACCGCCATCCGTACCGGCAATGATCCCCTGCCGCTGGCGACAGAAGCCCTGCGCGGCGCCGGCGCGCGGCTTGTCGATGCCAACGGTCATTCGATCACCGCCGGACAGGATCTCGCCGCCCGCGACATCGTCGCCCGCGCGGTCCATCGCGCCATCAGCACCGGGCGCGGCGCCTTCCTGGATGCCCGCGATGCGGTCGGCGCGGAATTTCCGGATGCCTTTCCCGGCGTCTTCAAGGCCTGCCGGGCCGCCGGGATCGATCCCCGGACCGACCCCGTCCCGGTCTGCCCGGCCGCGCACTACACGATGGGCGGCATTGCCACCGACCTTGAAGGCCGCACTTCGATCGAAGGCCTCTGGGCGGTCGGTGAATGTGCCAGTAATGGCCTGCACGGCGCCAATCGCCTCGCCTCGAACTCGCTTGCCGAGGGGCTGGTCTTCGGACATCGCCTGGCGATCGCGGTCGCCAGCGCGGCCACGCCACGCCGCACACCGGGGCAGGCCCGCGAAACCCGGCCGCTTCCGCCCGTCGTGTTGAAAGGCCTGCGCCGCGCCATGAGCGATCTGGCCGGCATGGTCCACCACGGCGAGGGGCTGGAAGACCTGCAGCTTCGCATCGACCGGCTCGACGCCCGCTTCGGCGAAACCGATGAAACGGTTCTGGCCCGCCTCGTTGCCGACGCCGCCCTCGCCCGGCAGGAAAGCCGCGGTGCGCATTTCCGCGAGGACTATCCCGAACCGTCAAGGCAGGCTATCGACACATTGATAACGCCCTTTGCCAGACACGAATTGGTCGCTGCCGAATGATACCGCCCCTCCCCGCCGAACTTGTCCGGGACACGATTGCCCGGGCCTTTGCCGAAGATGTCACCGGGGCCGGCGACATCACCTCCCTCGCGGTCATTCCCGAGGATGCCCGGGCGCACTACGAAATCCGCGCCCGCGACAATGGCGTGGTTTGCGGGCTCCAGGCCGCGATCGAGGCGTTCATGCAGGCCGGTCCGGAACTGGCGCTCGACGTGCTCGCCAATGACGGCGATCCGGTCGAGCCGGGCGAAACCGTTCTGAGTGTCGATGGCCGGGTGCGGGATATCCTTCTGGCGGAACGCACCGCGCTCAACTTCCTCGGCCGCATGAGCGGTATCGCCACGCTGACCCGTCGCTATGCCGACGCTGTGATGGGCACCCGGGCGAAGGTCGTGCACACGCGCAAGACCACGCCCGGGCTGCGCGCCTTCGAAATCCAGGCCGTACGCGCAGGCGGCGGCGCCCCGCACCGCTACAACCTGTCTGATGCCATCCTGATCAAGGACAATCACATCGCCGCGGCCGGCAGCCCCGCCGTTGCCGTCAAGGCTGCCAAAGCCAATACCGGCCACATGGTGCGCGTCTCCTGCGAGATCGACCGGCTGGAAGATCTCTCCCGCGTGATGAAGGCGGGCGCGGAGATCGTCTTGCTGGACAATTTCCCGCTTGAGGATCTGCGCGCTGCCGTCGTCGAAGCCGCCGGGCGCGTGGTCCTGGAAGCGTCCGGCGGCGTCAACCTGGAGACCGTCCGCGATATCGCAGAGACCGGCGTCGACATCATTTCGGTCGGCGCGCTGACGCACTCCGCTCCGAACTTCGATTTCGGGCTCGACGCCGTCTAGTCCGGCTGGGCGTCCGTTGTCACCGCTACCGATGTGCCACCGCGCACTGCGCCGCTCTCCGTGAAGTCGAGGAAGACTCGGTTGACCGCCGGGTCATTGGCAATGGCTTGCCCCTGCCCCACCGCAACGATGGTGAAGGTGCGCACCTCGCTGGCGCCGAAATTGACGGTCAGCGACGATGCTGGTGCCGCCAGGCAAGCCCCGCCCGCCTGTCCCGTGGTTTCGCAAATCGCCAGCGACAGGGCCGGTGGCGTCAGCGCCAGCGGCACGTCGAGCCCGGCGGGCGGATCGCTCGCGGCCAGGCCTGCGCGGGGCGTGACAGTGATCGATCCTGCCGCGCCGATATTCATGCCGGCAATACCGATCCCGCCCCGGCCCGAATTGCCGCCGAGATAGAGAATGCCGTCGCCGCTCTGGGTCGCCGAGATCGCAATCACATCGGCCGCCTGGGCGCTGCCGGAACTCATCTGCAGCGTGTTCACCCCCGGAATGATCGCGGCCTGGGCCTCATCGCAGCGGAAGGCGAATTCCAGTGGTTCCGGGGTAAACGGCACACCGGAATTGAAGAATTCCTGCACCGGCGTGAAAGCGATCACGAAGCTCTGGCTCGCCCCGGCCGGGATGCCGACAGGCGTGTCGACCGTGCCGGTCAGCGCATTCGTGTTCGGGTCGGTGGTCTGGTAGCTGAACCCGCCCTTCACCACGGTCAAAAGCTCGATCCGGCAATTGGTCAGCGCGGAATTGCTACCATTGACCATGGTCGCAAACGCCGTGGCCGCACTGTTGAACGGCACCGAGCGGCTGTTCGGCAGGACGGCGGCGGAGAGCTGCGAATTGGCGATGTTGATGCTGGTCTGCAGCTGGAAGGTTTCCGGCGGGCTGCCGGCATTGTCGTTGGCATCACCGCTGTCCGGGTCGACAGAGGTGAAATCCAGCGTCGCCTGGTATTGCCCCGCCGTGGCAGGGGTCGTGAACACGCCGCTGCGCAGCGAGGCCATGACGGCCGAGCTGAAGCCCGCCGTGTTGTTCGAGGTCGATCCGTCGCCCCCGCGCGGCAGCGTGATCGTGATCACATTGTTCTGCTGGCCGTCATAGCTGTGCTCGATCTGCGGTTTGAGCGGGTTTGGATTGCCGTCGAGATTGGCATCGACCCAGGCGCTGTCGGCATCAATGGAATAGACCGGGAATAACCGGTCCGCGCCGGGCGAGCCGGCATTGAAATCGAACCCGTAGGCGCCGATGCGGGTTCCCGCCGGTCCAAGCGCATCGAAGCCGTTGAAGATGAATTCCGGCGGCAGGGTCAGCACGACCTGGTAGGTCTGGCTTTCGCCGAAAGAAATCGCGGAATCGACCCGAAAGCCGGTCGGCCGTCCCGGCGCCAGATTGCTGAAGACGAGTGTCTGGGTTCCCGGTGCGCTATAGGCGGCAACGCCGTCGAGCGCCGCGACCGGCGGCTGTGGCGGCTGGTCGATCCCGAGCTCCTCGCAACCTGCGAGCAGCAAGGTGGCGGCGATAAAAAATAACGGAAAACGCATGGCAATCCTCCCCTGTAACGGGAAGGTTAACGCCGGATCGCGCCTGATTGAAGAAAAACCTTAGAGTTCGCGTTCACGAAGCTCGGCGCGTTCCCGGCGATTCGGGAAGCGATAGAAGATATGCGTGCCGATCCGGCCGGTCTGGACGAGGGAATCATTCCAGTGCGGATCCACAGCCACCGTGTGGTAATGCGTGGCCCGGCGGGTGCCCGGCGGTGCGAAGCCCAACGCGACGTGCTCGGCCACCAGCTGGGACCGGCGCCAGGCCCGGCCGCGCGGCTCCCGGTCCATCGATCCATCGCAGGTAAAGCTGAACTGGCAACCGGTGGAGCGCTCCGAGCCCTCATAGACCACGCCGCAGATCGTATCGGGATAAACCCGGTGATTGACGCGGTTCATGATCACTTCGGCCACGGCGGCCTGCCCGGCAAAGCTCTCGCCCCGGGCCTCGTAATAGATTGCTTCGGACAGGCAGTCGATTTCCGCCGCGGAGAAACGGGCGCGATCAATGTGCTGCGCATCGAAGGTACGCAAATCCACGCCGACAGGCCGCATGATGACACGCGCGCCTTCCAGCTCGTCGGCCGCCAGCGACAACGAGGCCGCCTGCAGCCCGTAAGGTGCCGACCAGCCGAGCAGGTCTTCGTTCGCGATGTGCCGGTTGGCGAGTTCACGCCAGTAGGCGGCATCGTCCTGGAAGTCGGCGCGCATACCGGCCAGCGGCAACAGCGCAGCGCACAGCACCAGAGCCGCAAGACCAGAGGCCCAGCGGGTCAGGCGCGTCCAGTGCGCGCGGGAGTTTTGTGTCGCCTTGGCAGTCATTTCAGCCCCGTAACACGTCCTGTCTCACCCGCCGTCTATTCTGCGCGAATAAATGACTATTCGCTGAATGAAGACGAGCAGCAGGGCGCGCTCGATTATAGCGCGCCCAAATCGGCGTCAAGCATTTCTCGGGATTACAAATGGGCTACTGTCCCGGCGATTACAAGAACCGCAAGTCAAACCATTTGTGATTCAATCGCTTAGCCGCGGGCCTTCAACGCGGCCTGTGCCGCCGCCAGACGCGCAACAGGCACCCGGTATGGCGAACAGGACACATAATCCAGCCCCACCGAATCACAGAAATGGATCGACGCCGGATCACCGCCGTGCTCGCCGCAAATGCCGAGCTTGAGCGTTTCGCGCACACCGCGGCCGCGTTCCGCCGCGATCCGAACCAGATCACCGACGCCGGACTGGTCGAGCGTGACAAACGGATCCTTCTCGAAAATCCCCTGCTCGATATAGTCGGGCATGAACTTGCCGGCATCGTCGCGTGACAGGCCGAACGTGGTCTGGGTCAGGTCATTCGTACCGAAGGAGAAGAACTCGGCCTCGGCGGCAATTTCGTCGGCGCGCAACGCGGCGCGCGGCAATTCGATCATCGTGCCGATCAGATAGACGGGTGCCTTGCCGCTCTCGGCCTCGACCTCGGAGGCGATTTTCGCGACGGCCGCCTTCAGGATCGACAATTCCTTCGCCGTGGCGACCAGCGGGATCATCACTTCGGCGACCGGCTTGATACCGGTCTTCTTCTCGACATTGACCTGCGCCTCGAAAATCGCGCGCGCCTGCATCTCGTAGATTTCCGGGAAGCTGATGCCCAGGCGGCAACCGCGATGGCCCAGCATCGGGTTGGATTCCGCCAGCGCGCTCGCCCGTTCCATCAGCGCGTTCGCCGACAGGCCGGTTGCCTCTGCCTCGGCATGAACGTCTTCCTAGGTATGGGGCAGGAATTCGTG
>CBDUFA010000005.1:0-15675 GCA_965366295.1 uncultured Hyphobacterium sp. | reverse complement strand
AACAGAGAAATTCTGCGGTGGCGAGGATTCACTTGCGAATACGAAGGCGTGCTGGCGCGATGTGGGGCATACTTCGAGCAAGTTTGTCGAACAGTCCTCTCCCTCCGCCACTCACTCACTCTTTTCCGGTGATCCGGACCCGCTATTGAGCCAAATGGTAGAGCCATTGCAGGTGGCGCTCATACTGGCGCAGCACATCGCGGATCACCTGCAACTTCGTATATCCATAGACGTCATAATGCTGGCCGCCTTCCGCCAGGAAGACCTCGGCGCGGGCAAAGCTGTCTTCTGAAACCTCGTCATTCGGCTGGAAGTGCGGCTGGTCAAACTCGCGGCGTTCGACGCGATAGAGGAAGAAGGGCTCTTCATGGCCCTCGACGCGCATTTCGCTCCAGCCGATTTCACCGGTGAGGGTGACCGTATAGCCCTTTGCTTCCAATTCCTTCCCGACCTCGGCCAGGGCCGGCTCAACAGTCGTCCGGATGTAATCGTTCACCTCCTTCACCTTCGGCTTGGTGAACATCAGCTTCAAACGCGCCTGCCAGGGCACGCTGGTGCCCTCCACAGGGATTTGCGCCGCCGACTTGTTTCCATGTCGGCGCGCCGTCTCCATGGACCAGGCCCGCATCAGGCCCGCAAATGCCAGGATAATCACCAGCGTAAAGGGAAGCGCTGCAGCAATGGTCGCGGATTGAAGCGCCGCCAACCCGCCGGTTACTAGCAATGTCGCGGCAACCACGCCTTCCAGTACAGCCCAGAAAAACCGCTGGGCCAGCGGCGGCTCTAGGGATCCGCCAGAGGCCAGTGCTGACTTCACCAGCGAACCGGAATCCGACGAGGTGACAAAGAACGTCGTCACCAGAACGATTGCAGCAACCGATGTGATGGTGGACAGGGGCAGCGTATCGAGCAGGCCGAACAGGGCCAGCTCGCTGGTGCCGGAGCGGACCGCCTCGACCATCGGCGCCGCCATATCCGCCAATGCGAGGCGAAGCGCGGAATCGCCGTAGATCGTCATCCAGGCGAAAGTGAACAGCGTCGGTCCGATCAGGACGCCGAAAATGAACTCCCGGATGGTCCGGCCCCGGGAAATCCGGGCGATGAACATGCCCACAAAAGGCGACCAGGAAATCCACCAGCCCCAGTAGAACAGGGTCCAGTCATTGACCCAGACCCCGTCACCATAGGCATCCACATTGAAGGTGAGCGTGGCAAGCTGGTCGAGATAATCGCCGATATTCTGCACATAGGCGCTGATCAGGAACATGGTCGGCCCGGCCAGGAAAACAAACAGCATCAGCGCAATGGCGAGATAGAGATTCCATTCGCTCAATCGGCGAATGCCGGCATCCAGCCCGGCGATCACCGAGATCGTCGCCATGGCCGTGATGATCGCGATCAGGACCAGCTGCACATTGGTTGAAATTGGCAAATCGAACAGCGTGTGAAGACCGGCATTGATCTGTGTCACGCCGAAACCGAGCGAGGTCGCCACGCCAAAGAGCGTGCCGAGCACCGCAATCGTATCGACCGTGTGGCCGATCCAGCCATAAATGCGATCACCGATCAGCGGATAAAGCGCCGACCGGATCGTCAGTGGCAGACCTTGCCTGTACGCGAAATACGCCAGTGACAGGCCCACAACGACGTAAATGCCCCACGCATGTATGCCCCAGTGGAAGAAGGTCAGCACAATGGCCTGCCTGGCCGCTTCGAGGGTCTCGCCATCGCCGGCCGGCGGATTGATGTAATGGGTCAGCGGCTCCGCCACCCCGAAGAACATCAGGCCGATCCCCATCCCCGCCGAAAACAGCATCGCGAACCAGGGCAGGAATTTGTACTCGGGCTGGGAATCGTCGGGGCCCAGCTTGATGCGCCCCCAGTCGGAAAAGGCCACGATGATCAAGGCGACAAGGAAACCACCCACGCTTACCGAATAGAGCCAACCCATCGATTCGGTGATCGCCAGCCGGACCTGAGTGAAAATGGCCTCGGCCTGGTCTCCCGCGAACACCGCATAGGCCACGCCCGCGGCGACGAGGATGGCGGCGGGGAAAAAGACGGCGGGTTCGATGCGTTTCATGGAATCAGTTTCCTGTTTCGCTGAGCTCGGGTCCGAGGGCGGATTTCAAGGGATCCAGCCACGGCTCGTAATGGCGCCATTGCTCGACGCCATCCTTGTAGATTGGCTGCCGCACCTGCTCTGATGAAGCCGTGCGCACGGCGCGCTTGGTCTTGTGAAAATCGATGCAGGCCTGCTCGAACGGCAGGCCGCAGAAATCCAGGATCCGGCGGACCTGGGTTTCAAGGTCATCCACGACCTCCTCGTGGTGCACGCGGAGAATTTCGCCCGGAAGCACCTTGTCCCAGTGATCCATCAGCTCGACATAGCCGCGGTAATAGCGGCCGATCTCGTCGAGCCCGTAAGTGAACTCCTGGCCCTCGGCAAACAATTGCTTGAAACCGGAAAAACAGCACGCCATCGCGCCGCGGCGTGCGTCGATGATCTTCGCATTCGGCAGGATCAGCTTGATCAAGCCGATATGCCTGAAATTATTGGGCATCTTGTCGGTGAAAAACAGCGCGTCCTGGCGGTGAATGCGGGTATTCTCGATATAGTCTTCACCGAGTTCGCGAAGCTTGTCCGCATCCAGCTCATGCAGGATCCGCGGATAATGGGTCCGGTCACTGACCCGCTTGCGGCCTCGCAACCGGTGCGACAACGCCAGGATATTGGGCAATTCCAGCGTTCCATCGACCTGGCTGTGAGACGCGAGGATCTGCTCGACCAGCGTCGACCCGGCCCGCGGAAGCCCGACGATGAAAATCGGGTCCGGCGCCGGACAGCCCTTGCCGGCCTGTTTCTCGAACATTTCACGCGTGCAGATACTGGCTTGCGCGCGCAATTCCTCTTCCATCTGCTCGGACTTGTATCGCGTTTGCACGCGCTTGAGGTCATTTCCGCGTTCGTAATAGCCAAAGGAGGTCTCGTAATCCTTGCGATCCTCGAAGGCTTTGCCGAGCGCGAAGCAGAGATGGATGCGGTCCTGGAAACTCAGCGAATTGCCGGATTCCTGTTCGCGCATCGTGGCGATCTCGGCATCGCTGAAGCTGTAGGTCTTCAGATTGGCGAGCGCGTACCAGGCATCGCCATGGTCCGCTTTCACACTCGCCGCAGCCTGGTAGGAGGCGATCGCCTTGTCCTGTTCGCCCAGCGTTTTCAGCGCATGCCCGCGGGACGTCAGGGTAGCGGCATCCTCCGGCAGCTTTTCCAGGATTGTGTCGAACAGGCCGAGCGCGGTCTCGTAATCACCGGTCTGCATCGACTCGATCGCGAAATGCGACTGGAACAGCGGATTAGCCGGATCGCGATCATAAAGCCGTTTCGCCTGTTCCAGGGCCGCTTCGAATTTCTGCCGTTTGCGGAGCACCTGGATGAAGTCCAGCCGAACCTGGATATTGTCCGGATCGAGCTCCAGCGCGGTCTCAAGCAGGAAGTCTGCATCCTCCAGCACGCCGAACCGGGACCCGATCTCGGCCAGAAGCCGCATCCCCTCGATGTCGTGCGGATGCTTTTGCATGTAGGCGCGGCACAGCTCCTCCGCCTTCAGCAACTTGCCTTCGTAAAGCAGGTGCGTGACCGATACGAGGTCCCGGGGAAGCTGCGCCAGCCGTTCCGCTTGCGCTTCGGCCTGGGCCGCTTCTTCTGTGCGCCCCAGCTGGGACAGGAGTGCCGCCTGGGCTTTCCAGCTCGCCGCCAGCGCCGGATTGAACCGGCACGCCCGCTGGTACGCAATCAAGGCGTCTTCGATCCGGCCGGTATCCCGATCGAGGTGTCCCTCTTCCTGGAAGGCGCGGCCGAATTCAGGCGCCAGTGATTTCAAACGCTCTAGATCGGCCCGGGCGCTGGAGAAATCTTTCAGATACCGGAAGCAGACAGCACGCATGTAAAGCGGGTCGACCGCATCCGGGTCAGAGGAAATCGCCGCGTCGAGGGACGCGACTGCGCCCTTGAAGTCGCCGGCATACATCAGCGACTGCGCAGTCTTGAGCGCATCACCCTGTGTCTCGGCGGTATCGGGCAAATCGATTCCTCTTCCGGAGCAAGCAAGCGCCCCGCCCTTTCGGGCGGAGCGCCTACCTTAAAGACAGCTCGAGTTGAGCCAAGGGGTGGATCAGTATTGCACGCGGACGCGCACACCCCAGGTCCGAGGCCGCGCAATGGTCACGCGCTCACGGTCATAGACAAAGTTGTTGCTCAACTCGGCCCGCTCATCCGTGAGGTTCTCGACGAAGGCCTCGATGCTCCAGTTGTCACTGGTGAGACCGGCTGAGAAGTGCGCCATCGTGTAGCCTTCGAGATCAACCTTGTTGATTTCGATCACATCGCTGACCGAGTCACCGGACACAACGAGTTGCGGCATAACGTGAGCGGTCAGGCCATTCTCCAGATCCCACTCATAGCGAGCCCGGATATTACCCTGGAAGTTGGGCGCAAAGGCCAGTTCCGAACCGACCAGCACGTCATTCGTGGGCGTGAGAACCTCGGTGATCTCCGTGTCCAGGAACGAGAACGCACCCGAAACCGTGAGACCCGGCATTTCCGTCGGTGCCCACGTCACTTCACCTTCCACACCGCGGATTTCGGCATTGGCCGCGTTATCCGAGAAGAAGAGGTTGGTGATCGACGGGTCGAAGATCGTCGTCTGCAGGTTCGCCACGTCAACGAAGAAGGCATTACCGTTGAAGCGCAACTGGTTGTCGAGCAGGTCGAGCTTCCAGCCGAACTCGTAATTGGTCACTTCGTCGGTATCGAGAGCGAACGGTACCGTGAAGCCGTTCGGACCGGCTGCGCCGCCCGGACGGTTCAGGAGGCCCGGACGGAAGCCCTCGGAATAGGTGGCGTACAGCAGGATGCCTTCGCTCGGTGTCCACTGCAGAGACCCCTTGAAGATGAAGCCGTCCGTGCGGGCGGCATCCGGCGCCGACAACGCAGCCGCGACAGACGCCGGGATGCCCGGCGCATTCGGATCGGTATAGGTGATGTGATCCGCCGGGTTACAGGAACCCCGGAAGGTAACAGCCCCATCGCCATTATAGAGGTCGGAAATATCCGTACCAAAGGCATCGATATCCGGCTGGAAGCCATTACAGAAGGACGAGTTCGCACTACCGGCGAGATCGACCTCGATATCATACCAGCGGGTACCGACCGTCAGAGCAAACTGATCGTTGAGATCGAGCGTCGCCTCACCGAAAATACCCATCTGCTCATCGGTCCGCAGGACATCATTTCTGAAAATGACGCCGGCTGGGAACGGCCCCGGATCCGAAGTGTAGCCTGTCATGAACGGATAGTTGTCGGAATAGCCGGTCTGCCCGAACAGGACGGCATTGACCGAACCCGGATAGGTGAAGTCATTGCGTTCAGCCAGTTCGAGATCGCTGTAGAAAGCGCCGACCGTCGCACGGATGCGCTGGTCTTCCGGCGTATTGACGCGGAACTCGTGGGTGAACACTTCCGTTTCCGTCGTGGAATTCACGAACAGGTTCGGCGCCTGGCAGGTACCGGCCGGATCCGCAGCGCCCGGATAGGAAACCGAGCCGTCACAGATGTAGTAAGGCAGGTACTGGCCGACGAACAGATAGTCGGAATAATCGACGCGCTGATCGGTCTGGCGGTCCGTATAGGCACCCGTATAGACAGCTTCGAGCATGCCGAGACGGCCTTCCAGGGTCCAAGCGGTGTTGTGGAAGCTGTCTTCCAGCTCGTCCTGCTCGAAACGCTGGATCTCGAGATCGCCGAGCGTCGGGTCTTCAAAGAAAACACCATCGCTTTCCAGGCTCTGCTGCGTGTGAGTCACGCGCAGGCTGAAGTCGGCATTGATGTCCCAGAGGCCGCTGACGCGGAAACCCTGATAGGTGGTGTCGTTGAAGTTTTCTTCGACCAGACCCGAATTGTTGGCCTGCAGGAAATTGACGTTCGCGAGGTTGGAGTTCGCCTGGAAGCCTTCGCGATTGGAGTTTACGGGCACGCCGTTCGAACGCATCGTGCCTTGCGCGCGGAAACGGGCGCTCTCGCTGGCATCGCGCGTGCCGAATACGTTATCGATATAACCGCCCTGGTTATCGACATAGACGACGCCGCGAAGCGCGAAATTGTCGGCGACCGGGAAGTTCACGACAGCTTCGATGTTGTTGTTCATCTCGCCATTCTCGGTGAATGACGTGCCAAAGCTGGCAGAGGCCTCGAATTCGCCGATCACCGGCTCATTCGTGATCATGCGGACCGTACCGGCCTGCGAGCTGGCGCCGTAGAGCGTGCCTTGCGGCCCGGGAAGCACCTCGACACGGCTGATATCGGCAGCGTAGACGTCGAGGTTCCGGCCGGGCTGAGCCAGCGGCTGTTCATCGAGATAGAAAGCGACGTTCGGGGCAAGGCCCGCGACGCCAGCCGTTGTCAGGTTGGGCGTGGTTGAAGCGAGGCCGCGGATGTAGATCGTGTTCTGACCCGGACCCGAACCGCCAGCCGTGACACCCGGCAGCTGTTGCAGATAGTCGGTAAAGACATTGACCCGGAGTTCGTCCAGCGTCTCTTCGCCGAGCGCATTCACAGCGATCGGAATCGTCTGCGTGCTGGATTCCCGCTTGGTGGCTGTGACGGTGATGGTGTCGACCTGGGCTGCCGCGGAACCGGCAGCGATCGCCGCGAGAGCGGCGGATGACAAAAACGTTGTCGTCAGCGCGTGCTTTTTGAGCATTGCGTCCTTTATCCCTCTGTTGCGCAAGATGGAGGGGTGTGTAGGGCATTGCCCTCAGGCTGGCCACCTTTGCTTAGTGTTCGAAGCTTTAGCCATTTCTACGAATGACATGCCCGCGACCAGCATGAGCGCATTGCATCAATAATTTCGGTAACTTATACATTTGTTACATAATTAACACGGTTCACTTGGGATATTTGGTGCGGTGCACAAGGACGCCATGCGCCCATATTGCTTCGTGCCCGAATCTTCCTGAGCGTGAATTGTGAAGTCTTTCAAGCGACGGTAGAAATAGCGGCGAAAGGACCGCTGAATGACTCGCCACAAGGACATACTGATCGCGCTTCGCCGGATCACCCGCGCGATCGATCTGCACTCACGAAAGCTGATGAAATCGAGCGGATTGACCGCGCCACAACTCGTCGTTTTGCAGTGCATCGCCGAGGGAAATGTTGTGACGCCAAGTGCAATCGCGCGCGACGTCTCTCTGTCACAGGCGACCGTCACGGCAATTCTGGACCGCCTCCAGAAGAACGGGCTGACGCGCCGTGAAAAGAGCCCCACTGACCGCCGCAGCGTGGTCGTGACATTGACGCCTGAAGGACAAGCCACGCTCGACGATGCGCCCGAGCTCTTGCAAGCGGGCTTTTTGCGCGAGTTTTCCAAGCTGGCCCCTTGGGAACAGACCGGGCTGATCTCGGCCCTGCAACGGGTCGCGGAGCTTATGGATGCCGACGATGTCGACGCGGCACCCATTCTCCAGGTTGGCGATATCCGCACTCCCCTGCCCACCCCGCCGGACGCGCCATAGCTGCAGCGTTGCAACCTGTCGCAGTCTTTCAGCTTGAAGTCTGGAAGGATTGGCGCATCTTCGCCGCCGGAGAAAAATATATGAAACGTGCAGCTACCCTGATCGCCGTCCTCGGCCTGTTCGTCATCATGACGGTGATCGTGATCGTCCGGTCAATGTCAGGCGGAGAACAATCCGCACAGGGATTTCGCGGCGGTGCGACACCGGTCGCCGCCTACGAAGTCGGGCTTCAGGAATTTTCCGATGTCGTGGAGGCCCTGGGAACGGCGCGCGCCAATGAAACAGTCACCGTAACAGCGCGCGTTTCCGATACGATTTCGCGTGTCAATTTCGACTCGGGTCAAATGGTCAGCGCGGGCGACATCCTCGTCGAGCTGACCGATAATGAAGAAGCTGCCGGATTGGCGGAAGCCCGCGCCACGCTGCGGGAAGCCCGGCGCGAGCTGGAGCGTGTCGAGGGGCTGATCGACCGGGGCATTGCGCCACGCCAGCGCCTTGACGAGGCGAATGCCGCGGTCGAACGCGCGCAGGCCCGCGTCAGCTCGCTGGAAGCCCAGCTGGCGGACCGTATCGTGCGAGCGCCTTTTGCCGGTGTCGTCGGATTGCGTCAGGTCAGCGTCGGCAGTCTCGTGCGGCCGGGCGACCCGATCATCACGCTGGATGACACCAGCACGATCAAGCTCGACTTCTCGGTTCCCGAACGCTTCCTGGCTGCGCTCGAGCCCGGGCTCGAGATCGCCGCGCGCACCTCCGCCTATCCGGACGAGGTCTTCGCCGGCGAAATCGCCCAGATCGACAGCCGCATCGACCCGGTGACCCGGACCGTTACGGTTCGCGCGGAGATCGACAATGCCGAAGGCCATTTGCGCCCGGGCCAGTTGATGACGGTGGAAATCCGCCGCGACACGCGCATGAGCCCCGCCATACCGGGGTCCGCCATTACCCGCTATCTCGATGACAGCTTCGTTTTCGTGATCGAGGCGCAGGATGGCCAATCGGTTGTCCGGCAACAAACGATTTCACTGGGCATCCGCGAAGGCAATCTGGTCGAGGTAACCGCCGGCGTTTCGGCGGGTGACCTGATTGTGGCCGAGGGCGTTCACCGCATCCGCGGCCAGATGCCCGTCAACGTCACCGAGACCCGGACGTCGGGCGGCCGTCCGGGCGAAGCGGCACAACGCGAATCCGCCAACAGCCTGACGAGCGAGCCATGACGCTATCGGATATTGCGGTCAGACGCCCCGTACTGGCGTTTGTTGCCAGCGCCCTCATCATCGTTTTCGGCATACTGGGCCTCCGCCAGCTTCCTCTGCGCGAACTTCCTGATGTTGACCAGCCGGTGGTTTCGGTCTCCGTGGAATATCCCGGAGCGAACGCGGAAGTGGTTGAAAACCGCGTCACCCAGGTCATCGAGGACCAGCTCTCGGGAATCGACGGCATTGATCTGATCCAGTCGTCCTCGCGCGATGGAAATGCCCGCATATCGATCACCTTCGATCTGAGCCGGGACATCGAGGCCGCCGCCAATGATGTCCGCGATTCCGTTTCGCGGATTTCCGACCGTCTGCCGCCGGAGGTCGAGAATATCGAAGTCCAGAAGCAGGACTCCGATGCCCGTCCCTTCATGTGGTACGCCCTGATATCCGACCGCATGACGTCGGAAGAACTGTCCGACTATGCCGAACGCGCCATGGTGGACCGGTTCAGCGTTATCGACGGCGTTGCCCGCATCCGCATCGGCGGCCAGCGGCGCTATGCCATCCGCATCTGGCTCGACCCCCAGGCCATGGCGGCCCGGGGCATTACCGTATCGGATATCGACGGCGCCCTGCGGACGCAGAATGTCGAGGTGCCCGGCGGATCGATCGAAACCGCCGACACCCAGATCGTGGTCCGGGTCGAGCGCCTGTTCACGGAGCCGGAAAGCTTTGAACGCTTGCCGATCGGACGCGGCGAAGGCGGTCATATTATCCGGCTGGCCGAGGTGGCGGACGTATCGCTCGAAGCCGAGGAACCGCGCACGCTATTCCGGGGCAATGGCAACAACATGATCGGCCTCGGTTTTGTGCGGCAAAGCCAGGCCAATTCCGTTCAGGTCGCCCGCGACGTGGCTGACGTCGTGGAGCGTATGCGGCCGACCCTGCCGGAAGGCATGTCATTGATCGTGGCCTCGGATGACACGGTTTTCATCGAGGAATCGATCAGCGAGGTCTGGCGGACCCTGTTCATCGCCGCCACGCTCGTGGTCTTCGTGATCTACCTTTTCCTCGGAAGTTTCCGGGCCGCCATCATCCCGGCGGCCGTGGTCCCGGTCTGCCTGATTGGCGCCTTTGCCGGCCTCGCTCTGGCCGGATTCTCGATCAATATCCTGACGCTGCTGGCGCTGGTTCTGGTCATTGGCCTGGTGGTGGATGATTCAATCGTTGTGCTGGAAAACATCCAGCGAAGGCCCGGCCCTCGCCTCCCTGCGTGGTGGCCGCCAGGTCTTTTTCGCCGTGATCGCGACGACCGCCGTCCTGGTCTCGGTGTTCGTGCCGCTGGTCTTCCTGCCGGGTTTCATCGGCCGCATTTTCAACGAGCTGGCGCTGACCATCGCGGTGGCGGTGCTTCTGTCCAGTTTTGTCGCGCTGACCCTGTCACCGATGATGACCTCGAAATTGCTCAAGCCGAGTGGCGAAGCGCGGGGTCCGGCGCGATGGGTGAACCAGATCGTTCACCGTCTGCGCAGCAATTACCGTTCGAGCCTCGAGATTGCGGTACGGGCCCCCTGGATGGTCGTGCCGGTCATTCTCGTGGCGCTTGGCGGCACCGGCTATCTCTTCAGCCAGCTTCCCGGCGAGCTGACACCACCGGAAGATCGCGGCGCTTTCTTCGGATTCTTCTCGGGGCCGGAAGGCGCCAGCTTCGATTACATGACCGAGCAGGCCGCCGAAATCGAAGACATCGTGATGGAGTATGTCGAGAGCGGCGAATTACGGCGCGTCCTCGTCGTTTCTCCGGGCTGGGGCGGCTCCGGATACAATTCCGGCGTCGTCATCGGCTCCATGGTGCACTGGGACGAGCGGCGCGACGGCGCGGCCATTGTCAACGAGATCAATGGCCGGTTCGGCCAGCTGACCGGCGTGCGCGCCTTCACCTCCATGCGCTCCTCCATCCGCGGCGGCGGCGGAGGCGACGACATCCAGTTCGTGCTGCAGGGACCGGATTACCGCAGCCTCGATGCCGAGGCCGAGCGCCTGTTGAGCGCGATCCGGCAAGGCAATCCGAACCTTCAACGGGCCCGCAAGGACTACGAACCGACCAGCCCGCGCTTCGTGGTCCAGATCGACCGCGAACGCGCCGCCGACCTTGGTGTCTCCGTGGCGGATATCGGCCAGACATTGCAGACCCATTTGGGGTCGCGCCGCGTTGGCCAGTTCATCGAACAGGGCGAGGCCTACAACGTTATCCTGGAGAATAGGCGCGATGAGCGCGCCAGCGCACGCGATCTTGAATCCCTTTATGTGTCGGGCCGGAACGGCAATCTGATCCCGCTGTCCAACCTCGTTTCACTCGAGGAAGTCGGGGAGGCTTCCTCGCGCAACCGCGTCGATCGTCAACGCGCCATCACGATTTCCGCTACCCTAGCCGAGGGATACACGCTCGGCGATGCGGTCGAATGGCTGGACAACTGGTCGGCAACCGAGCTTGCTCCGGGTTTCACCACGACCTATCTGGGCGGCGCGAAGGAATTCCTCGAAGCCAATGCCGCGCTGCTGTTCGCTTTCGGCATGGCCTTGCTGATCGTTTTCCTCGTGCTGGCCGCACAGTTCGAGAGCTTCATCCAGCCTTTCGTGATCATGCTGACCGTGCCGCTCGCCGTGATCGGCGGCCTGTTCGGCCTTTACGTGATCGGCTCGAGCCTCAACATCTACTCGCAGATCGGTCTGGTGATCCTGATCGGTCTGGCCGCGAAAAATGGCATTCTCATTGTCGAGTTCGCCAATCAGCTGCGCGAGGAAGGCCGCGACTTGATGACGGCGACGCTCGATGCCGCCGAAATCCGGTTCCGCCCCATCCTGATGACGGGCCTGTCGACCGCAATCGGGGCTGCGCCCCTCATGCTCGCCAGCGGTCCCGGTGCCGAAAGCCGCATCACGATCGGCGTGGTCATTTTCTCCGGCGTGACCGTCGCCACGCTTTTCACCCTGTTCGTGATCCCGGTGACCTATGGCGTGCTGGGACGCTTCACCAAGACCCCCAACTGGATGTCCAAAAAGCTGGAAAAAGAGGCCGAAGACGCCGGCGGTGGCCCTGTGGTTGGCGCGCAGAACTAGCGGCTTCACGCGCTTTCACATCATTGGCATCGCTCTGGAACACGCCAGGCCAGCCTCCCATATCCCTCGCCGAAACGAAATGCATTGGAGGGCCCGATGTCCCGAACATACCGCAAAGACAATGACGCCGTTTCGCGGCTCACCCCCGAGCAATACCGCGTCACGCAGGAAAACGGCACCGAACGCCCCTTCACCGGCGAATACAATGATCACAGGGAAGCAGGCCTCTATGTCGACATTGTATCGGGCGAGCCGCTTTTCACATCCATGGACAAGTTCGACTCCCATTGCGGATGGCCCAGCTTCACCAAGCCGGTGGAAGCTGGCCATGTCGAAGAACTGCGCGATACGACCCACGGCATGATCCGGACCGAGGTCCGCTCGAAACATGGCGACAGCCATCTCGGGCACGTATTTCCCGATGGTCCCGCTGATCGCGGCGGGCTTCGCTATTGCATCAATTCGGCCTCGCTCAGATTTGTGCCGGTCAAAGACCTCGAAGCCGAAGGTTATGGCGAATATCTCGCCCTGTTCGAGTCGGGCGCATAATCGCCGCGGCAATGACAGGCGACGGCTTGCCTTCCGGTCGCCACGCACGCTTTATGGATATCGCGCCGCGACCGGAAAACCATGATCGACCAGACGCTCCAGCAATTGCCGCAAATGCTGCGCCGTGGCGATTTCGCGGCCGCTGACACGGCAGTCCGGGCAGCGCTGGATCAAGCGCCCGATCATGGCACGCTGAATGCCTTCGCAGCCTTTATTGCCCATCGCTCGGGAAAGCCGGAAGACGCGGTCATGTTTGCCCGCCGGGCTGCCGAAGCTGATGCCGGCTCGCCGCGCCCGATTGCCCAGGCCGCCAATCTGCTGGCGCAGTTGCGCTTGTTCGACGAAGCCCTCGCCGCTGCCAAGCGTATCGACATCCCCGGCACGCAGGACCCGGTCGTGCTGGACCAGCTGGGCGCCTGCTTTACGGCCTGCGAAGCCCATCGCGATGCCGAGACCGCCTATCAACGGCTGGTGGAGATCGTCCCTGAAGACCCGCGGTGTGCCTTCAACCTCGCTGCCTCGCAGCGCTTCAACGGCCACCGGGAAGCGGCGGCGGCGAATTTCGAACGCGCTGCCAAGGGAGGACCGGTGGCCAGTGAAGCCATGCTGGCGCTCTCCCTGTTGCAGACGGCAACGGCAACGACCCACCATCTGGAAGACCTCGATCAACGCCTCGCCTCACCCGGCCTGGATCCGCTCTCACGGGCCCAGCTTTTCTATGCGAAGGGCAAGGAGCTCGAAGACCTGCGCGATTGGCAGGCGGCTTTCGAATCCTGGTCCAGCGGCGCAAACCTGATGCGGTCAACGCGGCCCTGGTCGGTCGAACCGGAACTGGCCGCGATGAAGGAAACCATCCGGAGCTGGCCTGAAGCCCGGACCCCATTTCGGGCGGCCGACCTGACCCCCGTGTTCATCGTCAGCCTTCCGCGCGCCGGATCCACGCTCATCGACCGTGTGCTTTCATCTCACTCAGGGATCCGGTCGGCAGGCGAAACCGAAGACTTCATTGTCAGCCTGCTCGCCGAACCGGCGCTCGCGGACCTGCGCGATCCTGTCAGCATCGCGGCGGCCTCGGGCAAGGTGGACATCGCTGCCGTTGGCGCCCGCTACCGCGACGCCTTGCGCCGCCGTGGCCATGTTTCCGGCCATGTTATCGACAAGACACCAACCAATTTCCTGTATGCCGGCCTGATCGCGGAAGCGCTTCCGGAAGCGCGCATCATTCACGTACGCCGCAACCCGATGGACGCCGCCATCGCGACCTTCAAGACCCTGTTCCGCGATCGCTATTTCTGGTCCTACGACATCGACACGATTGGCAGCTATTTCCTGGCCTACCAGGAATTGATGACGCACTGGGAGACGCGTTGGGCGGATCGCATAACGAGCGTGCAATACGAACACCTTGTCGAAGATGTCGAAGGCGAAGCCCGGCGCCTGGTCGATTATCTTGCGCTCGGCTGGGAAGCCGGTTGCCTTGATTTTGCTGGCAATACAGCGCCGGTCTCGACCGCGAGCGCCGACCAGGTGCGGCGGCCGGTCTATTCTTCCTCAATCGGACACTGGCGGCATTTCGAGCAAGAATTACAGCCGCTCTGCCGCCGTTTCGAGAAGGCCGGGCTGATCTAGCTTTCACCCGCTGTCAGCGGTCCTTCCACATGGGCGCGCGGGTTCTGGCAAATATCGTGCGCCAGGACGCCCAACAGATTGGCGTTTGCATCCATCACGGTCTCATAGCGCCGGCACTGATCGCGCGTCTCCGGCATCGCACTGAAAAAGACGGTCCGCCCCTCATTGAGATGCACTTCCGTCGGCTCGAGTTCGCGCGTCGAGGCCAGTCTCTGGTTATCATTGACGATCAGGCACTCATGCCGAACCTGCTCGCCATCGATCACCCGCACGGCGGTATTCTCCTCGGATGGCGAATAGGCATCGATCGCCGCGACAGCGCCGGGAATTTCGTTCAGGCACATCATGATCTGGTCATACCGGTCGAGGAGATCCCGGCTCCAGTCCCATTGCCCTCCGGTCTCGCGCGCGCAGCCTTCGAAGGTCACGCCATTAACGCGGATGGAAGCAAAATACCCGCGGCGAATGCCGGTCCGGTCAACGCACGGCCCGGCTTGATACGCCGCCGAAACCCGCGGCCCGTCTGGCGTCGCCGAGACATAACGCCGGAATCCACCCGCCATGAAATCCGGCGCCCGGGCAAGCGTTGTATTGATTGGCGGCTCATCCGCCGCGATCAATGCGAACCGGGCAAACACCGCACCGTCAACCTCGTAGAGTTCTGCAGTGGCGCGCCAGTAAGGCGCCTCGCCATGGGCTTCCAGCACATAGGGCGTTTCCGGGCGGGTTCCCGCAAATGCCGCGCCCATGACGGGATAGACAAACCCTGTTGAGGCACTGGGCACCTCGGCAATCGTCAACTCGGGGCCTTCGACCCGCGGCACCTGGACACTGCCTCGCCCGGCACCGCTTTGTTCGTACATAGTGCCCGAGGTGACGGTGGACTCGCCAACCGGCTCACCCATGAGATCGCCGAGATCATCCGCGTTGTCAGGCGCCGGAGCAGGCGCCGAAGCGGGCGGCGGTGGGGGTGGCGGCGCCGGAGCCGCAACCGTTGACACCATGGCGTCGCTGTCCAAATCGGACGGTGCCGTGGCACAGGCTGTCACAAGCAGGCCCGCGCAGGCAATCGTCACTAGAACCCTGAGCATTTCGTCCTCCCCAAGAACGCAATCGCCATTGTTTATACAGGTGATACAGGATTTGGCGAAGGCGCGCGTTTCACTTTTCGCTAACCACGTCTGAAAACCGAATCTTTTCGTTATCCGTGCATTATCGCGGTCAGATCAATTTGATCGGGGCAGTCTGGCCGGGAAGAACACCATGAACAGCCGCCGCTTTGAATCGCAACCGATGTCCCCCGCGAATGATGTTTCGCCGGGCTTTTCCGGTCTTGAGACCGGACGTGGCCGGATGGGCGATGTCGCCCTGACGCGCACCCGGGTAGAGCCGCCGACCAATCGCATCGACCGCGCCACACTCGGGCGGGCGCTGCAGCTGATCGATTTCGGCGTTCTCGGCGCTTTGGGTATCGCCGCCTTTCTGGCGTATGGCTCGGCTTTCTGGCCCATGCTGGTCTTCCTGGGAGCGACCGCCTGCCTGTTCCGGATTTCAGGCCTCTACACTATCCGCGCCCGCAAGCCGGCCTGGCGCCATGTGGCCACGGCCA
>CBDUFA010000004.1:0-16052 GCA_965366295.1 uncultured Hyphobacterium sp. | reverse complement strand
GGCTGACCGAAAACGGCATTTGCGACTAGGCAAACCGGCGTCGGTCAACGGAGATGAAATGACCGACAACCCTCTCGCCGATGCCTTCAAGCGCGCGCTCGCCATTTCCGCCCGGGCAATTGCCCAGGACAAGGAGCTGGACGTGCGCTTTGGCGGCGAGATCGCCAATTATGCCAAGGGCAAGCTGACCCTGCCCAATCCGGGCGAGGTGGATGCCGCCGGTGCCAAGGCGGCGCGCGGCCGTGCGGATGCTATGGCGCTCAAGCTGTTGCACCATGACAAGGGCGTCTTTGCCGAGACCCTGCCGCCGGGTTCGCAGGGCCGGGCCATTTTCGAGGCCGCCGAGCAGGCGCGGGTCGAGGGGCTGGGCGCGAAAGCCATGCGCGGTGTGGCCGCCAACCTGAATGCAGCGCTGGAAGCCAAGGCCGTCGCCAAGGGCTGGAATCGGGTGGAAGACCGCCAGCAGGCGCCGTTGCACGAGGCCATCGGCCTTCTGGTGCGTGAACGCATTACCGGCCAGAAGGTGACCGAGCTCGCCGACGGGCTGATGCGGGTCTGGCGCGAGGATATCGAGGAAGCCGCCGGCGACGCGCTGGACGCGCTGGCCGAGAATGCCGGCGACCAGCGCAAGTTCGCCACGGCGCTGGAAGAGGTGATCCGCGATCTCGACCTGGCCGACGAGCTGGGCGGCGATCCGGAGGAATCCGACAAGGAAAACGATGACGACGCCGGCACCGAGCGCGAGCAGCAGACCGGCGAGGATGATGGCGATAGCGAGCCCGACAGCGATGAGGGTGATGATGTCGATGCCGACGGGCAATCGGCCGACGAGGACGAGATCGACTTCCAGTCCGACGAGGAGATGGGCCAGCTCGACAGTGACGAGGAGGCGGGCGAGAACGCCCGCGCCGAGCGCCCGAACTATGCCCGCTATGAGGACCGCCCGGCCGAAAGCTATCGCATCTTCACCACCAAGTTCGACGAGATCATCCGCGCCGAGGATCTGTGCGATGAAGATGAGCTGGCGCGCCTGCGCCGTTATCTCGACCAGCACATGAAGGGCGTGGAGAGCGCGGTCGGCCGTCTTGCCAACCGGCTGCAACGCCGGTTGATGGCGCAGCAAACGCGGGCCTGGAGCTTCGACCTTGAAGAAGGCGTGCTGGACCCGGCGCGGCTGACGCGGGTTGTGACCGATCCGACCTCGCCGCTCTCCTTCAAGCAGGAACAGGAAACCGATTTCCGGGACACGATCGTCACCCTTTTGATCGACAATTCCGGCTCGATGCGCGGGCGCCCGATCATGACGGCGGCGTCCTGTGCCGACATTCTCGCCCGGACGCTGGAACGCTGCGCGGTGAAGACCGAGGTGCTCGGCTTTACCACGCGCTCGTGGAAGGGCGGACGCGCCAAGGAAGCCTGGATCGAAGCCGGCAAGCCGCCCAATCCCGGCCGGCTGAATGATATCCGCCATATCGTCTATAAAAATGCCGACGAACCCTGGCGGCGATCGCGGGTGAATCTCGGCCTGATGATGCGCGAGGGCCTGCTCAAGGAAAACATTGATGGCGAAGCCCTGATGTGGGCGTGGAAACGGCTGTCCATGCGGCCGGAACAGCGCCGCATATTGATGGTGATCTCTGACGGCGCACCCGTCGATGATGGCACGCAATCGGCCAATCCGGGTGCCTATCTGGAACGGCATCTGCGCGAAATGATCGCCCAGATCGAGAACCGGTCCGACATCGAATTGCTGGCCATCGGCATCGGCCACGACGTGACCCGCTACTACAAGCGCGCGGTGACGATCACCGATGTGGAACAGCTGGGCGGGGCGATGACGGAGCAGCTCGCCGCCCTGTTCGACAAGGATGCAAAAGTGCGCGGGCCTGCCATCACACCGTCATCTTCCGGCGCTACGCGCGGCCTGAAGAAGGCCGACTGGGCCGAGCTGGGAGCCAAGATATGACCCGCCTGATCGCGATTGCCGCCCTTGCCCTGTCGACCGGCGTGCTGGCCGCCTGTTCCGGCGATCCGGGCCCGGGCCCGATCCTGGTCGAGACGCAGAGCGTGCCACTCTATCCCGATACGCCCGAGCGGATGGATGTGGGCCGGCTGGAATATCGCGGCGGGCTGGTGCTGACCTCGGCCGATGACCGCTTCGGCGGACTTTCAGCGCTAGAAATCGAGGGCGAACGCCTGCTGGCAATTTCCGATTCCGCCTACTGGCTGACCGCCGACCTGGAATTTGACGCGGAAGGCTGGCTCAACGGCCTGTCACGCGCTTTCTATGCGCCCATGCTCGACGCGAATGGCAATCCGCTGACCGGCGAGGCTGCCGACGCCGAAGGACTCGCAGCGCTGGGGCATGGCGCTTACGCCGTCAGCTTCGAGCGCGAACACCGGATCGACCGCTACGATATTTCGCCGGACTGGTCGGGTGTGGCGATTGCAACGCCCACCCCGATGCCGGCACCGCCCGGGACGGACCGGCTGCGCGAGAATGGCGGGATGGAAGCGCTGGTCCCGTCCGAATTCGGCCTCTGGGCCGGGGTGGAGTATCCGATCGTCGAAGGCCAGCCGCACTCGATCTGGCATTTGCGCGACGGCGCGGAAGACTATGCGATCAATTTTCGTACGCCCGCCGGCTTCGGCATCACCGGAATGGCGCGCCATGGCGGTATCTTCGTGCTCGAACGCTTCTATTCACGGGATATCGGCAACCGTATCCGCATCAGCATGATGGATGACGCGGTCGCCGCAACCGGTGCGGGTCAATCGTCGCCATTGCTGGCCGAGACGCTGCTCGCGGAACTCGAACCGGGCATGACGATCGACAATTTCGAGGGCATTTCCGTCGGCGAAGTGGAGGGTGAAACGCGGCTCTTCATCCTCTCGGACGACAATTACAATCCCGGCCAGCGCACGCTGCTTCTGAGTTTTGCGATCGTGGAGTAGCGGATCGGGAAAGGTTCCCGATGGTTTTCTCCCCCTGCTTGCGGGGGGAGTGGCCCGAAGGGCCGAGGGGGGCATTGCCGTCTGCGTTGGCCCCCTCCGTCAGCTTCGCTGCCACCTCCCCCGTAAACGGGGGAGGAAAAACGGCTGCCGCCTACTCTCCCCGCCAGACGATCTCGCCATCGAGAACGGTCATCACCGGCTCGACCGTGAGAATCTCGTCCTCCGGGATCGTCATGATGTCGTCGGAGAACACGGTGAAGTCGGCACGCAAGCCTTCCACGATGCGGCCGATCTCGTCCTCCCGGAAGGAGGCATAGGCGGGCCAGGCGGTGAACATGCGCAGCGCCTCGCCGCGCGTGACCGCCTGGTCGGGATGCCAGTCCGGCGTCTGCGTGCCGTCCAGCGCCCGGCGCGCGACCGCGGCGTAGAACTCGATACGCGGATCACCGCGCTCGACCGGGGCATCGGATCCGCCGGCAATCACCACGCCCGAATCGATCAGGTCGCGCCAGGCATAAGCGCCATAGAGGCGGTCTTCGCCAAGGCGCGCGGGAGCAAAAAACAGATCGCCGATGGCATGGCTCGGCTGCATGGACGGGATCACGCCCAGCTCGGCAAAGCGGGGAAGGTCGGCCGGATCGACAATCTGCGTGTGCTCGTCGCGCCAGCGCGGCTCGGCCACGGCGCGTTCATCGGCCGGCACGGCTGCCTGCGCCTCCTCGATCCAGTCGAGCAGCATGCGGTTGCCGCGATCGCCGATGGCGTGGACGTTCATCTGGATGCCTTCACGCAGCGCCATCGTCATGGCCGAGAGCGTTTCGTCCTCGCGGCTGAGCAGGAGGCCGGCATTGGCCGGATCATCGCTGTAGGGCTCCAGCAGGGCGGCACCGCGCGAGCCGAGCGCACCATCCATGTAGAGCTTGATCGCGCGGGCGATAACGCGGCGGTTCTCGCTGATGACATAGCCATCGCGCGCCAGCGGTTCGAGCCCGTCCGGATTGGCGGAAATATAGACCCGGACCGGGAGTTCCTCGGCCATGGCCTCGATCATGGCAACATCGGCCCAGGGCACGGACATGTCATGCGCCCCCGTCCAGCCATAGCGTGCCGCTGACCAGGCGCCTTCCATGTAGACATCAGCGCGGTCCTGGCCGGAAAAGCTGGCGCCGAGCGCCCGCACCGGCCCCATGGCGGCATCGATCAGCATGCCGGTCGGCTCGCCATCCGCATCGCGCAGTATGTCGCCGCCTTCCGGGGCCACGCTGTCAGCATTGATTCCGGCGCGCTCCAGCGCCAGCGAGTTGGCGACCAGGGCATGACCGTCGGCGCGGATCAGGAAGACGGCGATATCCGGCGCCACCGCGTCCAGATCCTGCCGCGTCGGAAATCGGCCTTCCGGCCAGTGCGCCTCGATCCAGCCGCGCCCCTGCAGGACCGAGCCCTCGGGCAGATCGCCAGCCGCCGCGCCGACGCGGGCCTGCAATTCGTCGATGGAGGCCGTGCCCTCCAAATTGAGCAGGCGTTCGCGCGCACCCAGCCCGATGACATGGACATGCGCATCGGTG
Source organism: uncultured Hyphobacterium sp. (assembly GCA_965366295.1). Lineage (GTDB taxonomy): Bacteria > Pseudomonadota > Alphaproteobacteria > Caulobacterales > Maricaulaceae > Hyphobacterium. The sequence continues at coordinate 11,532 of CBDUFA010000004.1, read as the reverse complement.
AAGCCGGGATACATGGCCGCACCCGACAGGTTGACGATGTCGGTGGTCTCGCCGATCAGCCCGTCCGGCACGGTTTCCGCCTCGCCGGCATAAACGATGATACCATCCCGGACCGCGACCAGTTCGACCCTCTCCTGCGCGTCATCGGCGGTATAGATCGGGCCGCCGGTAAATACGCGGTCGGCGGTGTTGAGCACGAGCTGGTCGACATGCTCGGGCGCTTCGGTCCCGGGCGAACAGGCGGCCAGCAAGCCGGTGGCGGCGATCATCAGTTTGCGCATCGGTATTTCCTTCCTGCTGACCTCTTACCTAGCGGGCTCCTTGCAGAAGGGAAACCGCCTCGTCCGTGGTGATGACGGTGGCGAACTCGCGGTGCAGCGCTGCGAGATGAACCTTGTGATGGGTTTCCGCATCGATCCGCTCGCCATCCGGCGTCATGGTGGGGAAGGCCGCCGTGGCATCGCCCGCCAGGGTCACGCGGAAGCCGAGATTCGCGCCCATGCGCACGCTGGTGGACACGCAGTGCTCGGTCGTAAGCCCCAGCATGACAAGGTGGTCCACGCCCATTTCACGCAGGCGCGATTCGAGCCCGGTGCCGATGAAGGCCGAATTGACGGTCTTTTCCAGGACCGGTTCGCCCGGGGCCGGTTCCGCTTCCGGCTTGAAGGCATTGCCTGGCTGGCCGGGGCGCAGCGGGCTTCGCGCGCTGGTCGAGTTGTGCTTGATGTGGATCACCGGGTGGCCATTGTCCCGCGCCGCGGCCAGGAGGCGGGCGGCATGGGCCTCGAAGTGCGGATTCGAGCGCTGACCGCCCCAATGGCCGTAACTGTCCAGACCCTGCTGTATATCGATCGGGATCACCGCAAGCATGGCAATTCTCCAAAAGAAAACGCCCGCAGCGTGGCTGCGGGCGTCGAACCTGTCATCCTGAAACGACGATCTAGGCTGCAGCCTCTTTCTTCTTGAGGGCGCGCTTGATCTTCAAGGCGCGGTCGGACAGGTCCGTATCGCGCGCCTTCATCAGGTAATTGTCGAGACCACCGACATGGTCGACGCTGCGCAGCGTCTTGGCAGCAATCCGCAGCTTGTAGGACTGGCCCAGCGTTTCGGACGCCAGGGTCACGTCGCACAGATTCGGCAGGAAGCGGCGCTTGGTCTTGTTGTTTGCGTGGGACACATTGTTGCCCACAACCGGACCAACACCTGAAAGTTCGCAGCGCCGGGACATGGCAGTTACCTTCGTTCAAAGAATTCCGTTCACGCCAGACACAGCTGTCCGGCGAGGAGCCGCGGGACTTACCCAAGGCGGATGCGTTCGTCAAGCGCCTGAGCGCCTCATTCCTCATTCATCTTGCAGCCATGTGGAATGCGCGATACGGGTTTGATCCGGTTTCAGCGGGCGGGACCAGACTTGGAGTGACATATATGCGTAACCCGGTACTGGCGATAGCTGCGCTCTCAATGGCAGTGGCCGCACCCGCCATGGCAAGCGACCTGGCGGATGTAGCCCCGCCTTCGGCCATGCAGGTCAATGTGAATTATTCCGGCTCGGTGCTGATTTTCCGTGTCGCCAACATCACCCTGTCCGGCCAGATCACCGATGCCGGTTATGGGGCGAATGCGCGTTTCACCACGGCAGGCCTCGCCGCCCTGTTTTCCGATGCCGATATCGAGGCCTCGATCTCGGGCTATGCCGACGGCCCGCTGCGTCCCTGGCGCTATGAGCATCTCAACCATTCCAGTGGATCGGGCCGCGTGGTCGGAATCGATTTTCCCGACGGCATGGCGATGCCGGATGTGAACCCGCCCTTCGGCTCCATGGGGGAACCCCCGGCCAGCGATGAGCAACGCCTGGGTGCGGTCGATCCGATCAGCGCCCTGCTCCGCCTCGGCCTGCAACAATCCTCCGATCCGGGCGAATTGTGCTCGGGCCGGATCCCGGTCTTCGATGGCAAGGCGCGCTATGATCTGCGCCTCAATGTGGCCGGCGCGAACGATATCCGCACCCGCGCCTGGCGCGGTGAAGCGGTGCGTTGTCATGCCTTCTACGAGCCGATCGCCGGTTATGACCCGGAAGACATGCCGTCCGAGAGCGATATCGCCGAACCGGTGACGCTGTGGCTCGCCCCGTTCAATGATGGCGCGATCTATCTGCCGGTGCGCATCCGGACCAATTCCGGTTTCGGGGCCATCACGATCGAGGCGCGGTCAATTTCCGTCGAGCCGGTCGCGGAATAGACCAAACGCCGCTATATGGCGGACATGTCCGCCTATGCGCCCCTCACCGCCGTTCTCGGCCCCACCAATACCGGCAAGACCCATCTTGCCGTGGAACGCATGCTGGCACGCCGGTCGGGCATGATCGGCCTGCCGCTGCGCCTACTGGCGCGGGAAATCTATGACCGGGTGGTGAAGGAGAAGGGCTATCGCGCCACGGCACTGGTGACGGGCGAGGAGAAGATCGTTCCGCCATCCGCGCGCTATTTCATCTGCACGGTCGAGGCCATGCCGCTGAGCTTCGAGGCCGCCTTCGTGGCTATTGACGAGATCCAGCTGGCGGCCGATCCGGAGCGCGGCCATGTCTTCACCGACCGTATCCTCCATGCCCGTGGCAGCGAGGAAACCATGTTGCTGGGTGCGGAAACCATGCGCCCGATCATCCAGCACCTGGTGTCGGATGCCGACATCATCACCCGCGAGCGGTTCTCGACCCTGACCTATTCCGGTCCGGCCAAGCTGGCGCGATTGCCACGGCGCTCGGCCATTGTCGCCTTCTCCTCGGAGAGTGTTTACGCCATTGCCGAGCTGATGCGCCGCCAACGCGGCGGCGCCGCGGTGGTGATGGGCGCCCTCAGCCCGCGAACGCGCAATGCCCAGGTCGAGCTCTACCAGTCCGGCGAGGTCGATTACCTCGTCGCAACCGATGCCATCGGCATGGGGCTGAACATGAATGTCGATCATGTCGCCTTTGCCGAGCGCGAGAAATTCGATGGCCGGCGGCGCCGGCGGCTGCATTCCCACGAGCTGGGCCAGATTGCCGGGCGCGCCGGGCGTTTCCGGCAGGACGGCACTTTCGGCGAGACCGGCCAGGTGCGGCCCTTCGAGACGGAGCTGATCGCCGCGGTCGAAAACCACAGTTTTCCGGCGCTGGACCAGATCCAGTGGCGCAACAGCGCGCTGGATTTCCGGTCGCTGGACCAGCTCCAGGCCAGCCTGTCCCGCCCGTCGCGCGATCCCGTCCTGCGGCGAACCCGGGAGACGATTGACGAGCAATCGCTGGGCGTCCTGGCGAGGGAGGAGGCGATCGCCGATCTCGGTCGGACACCGGATGGCACGGCGCTGATCTGGGATGTCTGCCGCATTCCGGACTTCCGCAAGGTTTCACTGGATGCCCATGTCCGCCTGGTGCGGCAGATCATCAATCATCTGCGCAGCCCGAACGGCCGCATCCCCACCGGCTTCATGGCCGCCCAGTTCGACCGGCTCGACAAGACCGGCGGCGATGTCCACGTCCTGTCCCAGCGCCTGTCGCAGGTACGGACCTGGGCCTATGTCGCGCATCGTGGCGACTGGTCGGAAGAGGCCGATGTCTGGCGCGAACGCGCCCGCGAGGTGGAAGACCGGCTTTCGGATTCCCTGCACGACCATCTCACCCAGCGTTTTGTCGACCGGCGGACAGCGGCCCTTGTGAAAGGCCTGCGGGCCGACAAGGCACTTGAAACCGAGATGACGGCGGACGGTCATGTCCGCGTCGAGGGCCATGATGTCGGTCATCTGGACGGGCTGGTGTTCAAAGCCGATGTCGAGGGCTCGGCGCTGGAAGCGCGCGCGCTGCGGCAAGCGGCCGAGCGGGCCCTGAGGCCGGAGCTCAACCGGCGGCTCGGCGCGCTGTCGAAAGCCGGACGCGAGGCGTTCGAATTGGGTACCGATGGCAAGATCGGCTGGCAGGGCCAGGCGATTGCCCGTCTTGCTGCCGGACCGGCGCTGCTGCGTCCTGAAATCACGCTGATCGGCGGGGAACTCGGCGCGCCCGAAGCGCGCGAGCGCGCACGGCTGAATGTCGAGACACAGGTGCGCGGGAACATCAACGACACGCTCGCCCCGCTCGCACGGCTGACGCGTGAGACGGGCAATTCGCCGCTGACCGGTCTTGCCCGGGGGCTCGCTTTCCGCCTGGCGGAAGCCGGAGGCGCTCTGCCGCGCCGGGAGATCGATGAGGACGTCCGGGCGCTATCCCCGGCAGAGCGCCGCAGCCTGCGCCAGCTCGGCGTGCGTATCGGCGAGTTCTCGGTCTTCATGCCGGCCCTTATCAAGCCCGCCCCGGCCAGTCTGGCAGCGCTGCTTCGCGTCGTTGTGCGCGGCGAGGACCAGCGCCTGTTCCAGCCCGCGGCGGGGTTGATGAGCGTGCCGGCCGATGACGGGCTGGGACGGCGCGATTATTCCGCGGCCGGCTTCCAGCGTTGCGGACCGCGCGCGGTGAGAATCGACATGCTGGAGCGGTTGGCGGATGTCATCCGCGAGGCGCGGGAAACGTCCAAGACGAGAGACTTCGAAATGTCGCCGGCGATGACCTCGCTGCTGGGATGCTCGGTGCAGGATTTGCGCGGCGTGCTGTCCAGCCTCGGCTTCAAGCGCGTGAAGAAAGGTCCGGACCCGGAAAAGGCCGAAGGAGAACGCTGGGCCAAGCGGCGGACGGCGCCGGCCCGCCCGCGCCCGCAACCTGACATCACGCCCGTCGACACGCCGTTTGCCGCGCTGCAGGCGCTGAAACCGGCCTTGGCGGCACAGCCGCCCCGGCGCAGCCGGCGCAAGCCCGGACAGCGGAAAGCGAAATGAGCGCCGGCGACTCGGTCCGTATCGATATCTGGCTCTGGCGCGCCCGCTTCATGAAGACCCGTGCGCTCGCCAGCACCTACGTTGCCAAAGGCCGGATCCGGATCGGCGAAAGCGGCCATCTGCGCCGCATCGAGAAACCGGCGACAGCGGTCCGTCCGGGCGATCTGTTGACCTTCCCCTTGCGAAACCGGATTGTGAGCCTGAAGATAGTGGCGCTGGGCGAGCGGCGCGGCCCCGCCGCGGAGGCTCGCCAGCTCTACGAACTTACCGGTGAGGAGGATGAAGCCCGTGTTTGACGCCATCAGGAAAATGATGAGCGGCGGAGAGAAAAGCGAGGCCCGCGCCGAGCTGGATCCGCATGTTGCCGCGACGGCCCTGTTGGTCGAAGCGGCGCTGGCCGACGGGATCTATGCCGATGTCGAGGCCGAACAGATTCGCGGCATCCTGATGAACGCGTTCAATCTCGACGCCGAAAACGCCGAGGCCACGCTGACCAAGGCCGAGGACCTTGCCGAGAATGCTGCCGACAGCCACCAGTTCACAAAGGTGGTGAAGGCCTGCCTGCCCGCGGCCGAACGCGTGGCCCTGATCGAGCATTTGTGGAGCGTGGCAATGGCGGATGGCGAGAAATCGCCGTTCGAGGATTCCTTCATCCGCCGGGTCGCACCTCTGCTGGCGGTCGATGACCGTGAGCGGGTCCTCGCCCGGTCGCGCGCAGAAGCCGCAGCCCGCAAGCGTTGACATTTTTGCGCCTTCGGCACATGTCCGCCTCCTGATCTGAAGACGTTTCCGGGACATTTCTCGATGACCTACATCGTCACCGACGCCTGCGTGCGCTGCAAATTTACCGATTGTGTCGAAGTCTGCCCGGTGGACTGTTTCTATGAGGGCGAGAACTTCCTCGTCATCCATCCGGACGAATGCATTGATTGCGGCGTTTGCGAGCCGGAATGCCCGGTCGAGGCGATCAAGCCGGACACGGAGGATGATCCGGACGGCAAGTGGCTGGAGATCAATTCCAAGTTCGCCGAGATCTGGCCGAACATCACAGTCAAGATCGATCCGCCGGCCGATGCCGAGCAGTTCGAGACCGAAACAGGCAAGTATGAAAAATACTTCTCTGAGAAGCCGGGCAAGGGTTCCTAAACTATTCTTCCGGCAACGAATTGTTTTTAACCAAAAATTATGATATACAATGGGTGCGTTGGGCGGAGCAGAAAGCACGCCCGTTTCCCGGGGGAGAAGGCTAAACACCCTTTTGAGGGCCAGTTTTCGTGACAGGAAGCGGTCTTCGAAGGTGGTGAATTCTTGCGCCTTTTCCCTGGTCCAGACGAGAGCATCCATGAGCAAAAAATCGGCGAACGACAACAAGTCCTATAAAAAGGGCGACTATATTGTGTACCCGGCGCATGGCGTCGGCCGCGTGATGGGCGTGGAAAAGGATTCGGTCGCGGGCTTCGACATCGAGGTCTATGTCGTGACCTTCGAACAGGACAAGATGGTATTGCGCGTTCCGACCGCGAAGGCGGAAACCTCCGGCATGCGCCCGCTGTCCTCCGACAAGATCGTGAAAGACGCGCTGAAGACCCTCAAGGGCAAGGCCAAGGTGAAGCGGACCATGTGGAGCCGCCGCGCCCAGGAATACGAAGCCAAGATCAATTCCGGCGATCTGATCTCGATCGCGGAAGTCGTGCGCGACCTGCACCGCGCCGAGGACCAGCCGGAGCAATCCTACTCGGAACGCCAGCTCTACGAGTCGGCGATCGACCGGATGGTGCGCGAAGTCGCGGCCGTCGAGAATATCGAGCATGACGCCGCGCGTGACATGCTGTCGAAGACGCTGCTGAAGAAGGCCGCCTAGGCTCACCGGCAGACAATTTGATCTCGCAGACACCCGGCCTATGTGCCGGGTGTTTGGCTTTCTGCAGCCGGTTGTGATCCACATTCCCGCCACATTCGTAAACCGGGACATGGCACAGGATAGCTCCACCCCCGCCCGCGCGCGCTCCGCCGATCCGGATCGCGCTTTTCTCCGTAATGCGATGGATGCGCCGCTGCTCGAACGCGAGGAAGAGCAGACGCTGGCCATCCGATGGCGCGACGAAGGTGATGAGAAAGCGCTTCATGCGCTCACCCAAGCTTATATGCGCCTGGTCATCGCCATCGCGTCGAAATTCCGGAAATACGGCCTGCCCTTTGCCGACCTGGTGCAGGAGGGCAATGTCGGCCTGATGCAGGCTGCCGCCCGGTTCGAGCCGGAACGCGAAGTGCGCTTTTCCACTTATGCGGCCTGGTGGATCCGGTCCTCGATCCAGGACTATGTGCTGCGCAACTGGTCGATCGTGCGCACCGGGACAACCTCTTCCCAGAAGACGCTGTTCTTCAATCTCCGCCGGGTGCGGGCGATGATCAATGACATCAATGGCGGCGAGATGAGCCCGGAGAACCGGGCGAAGACCGCCAAGGCGCTGCGTGTTCCTGAAAAGGATGTCGACGCCATGGCGGCCCGGCTGGCTGCGGCCGACCGCTCGCTCAATGCGCCCTTCACCGAGGATGGCGACGGCGAGTGGCAGGATCTGCTCGAAGACGAGGCGCCCGCTCCTGAAGACGCGGTGATGCAGAGCCATGACGCGGAAAAGCGCGGACAATGGCTACACGAAGCCATGAATTGCCTGACCGAGCGGGAACAGCTGATCATCCGCGAACGCAAGCTGGGCGATGAAGTCGTTACGCTGGAAGCGCTGGGTGAACAGCTCGGCATTTCCAAGGAGCGTGTCCGGCAGATCGAGCACCAGGCGCTGACCAAGCTGAAGAAGTCGCTGACGCAACGCTTCGGCGACCCGGAGGAAGCCGGCCTGATCTAGGGCGTCAGCACTTCCAGCCTTTCCGGATGGTCTATCGAGATGGCGGGCCCGTTGATGGCCCGGATCCATCCGCGCACCCGCACATTGCGTCCTTCCAGCGCTGCCAGGTCGATGCCGGATTCCTCGAAGCGCGCAATATCGCCGGATTCCACAGACACGGTGAAATCCGTGCGGTAATCAAAGCCGAAATTGAGATAGGTCCGGTCGCGGGTGGCGGCGACCGATATCACGCGACCCTCCACGATCTGGACGGTCTCGAGGTAGAGCGCGAGCGTGTTGGGATCGGGCGAGCGGATGGCGAAGACGCCCGCCCCCCACAAGCCGGTTTCCTCGGAGCGTGCCTCCTCCTCAATCGGCAGTAGCGCTGCCGCGGCTTCACGGCTCTCCGGCCAGGAATAGGCCAGCGCCAGCCCGTTGCGCACCAGCGCGGCGGCGAGACTCTGTCCCCCGAGGTCTATATCGCCGATGAGATTGCCATAGCGATCGGTATGGCCCTCGCCCGCGATCAGGCTGACCCTGACATCGGCGAGCCGGTCGTCGATGAATCGCATGGCGAGGCCATGCCCCGGCGCGCCATCGCGCGGCAATTCGATCCCGGCCAAGCGGACGGACACGGTCTCCCCGTCAACGCCCGCAATGCCGATCAGGCCGAAATCATCCAGCCGCGATGCCGTGCCGGACTGCGCGAACGCCGCCGGGTCAGCTGCCGCAAGGACCAGAATGATGAAATAACGCACCCACCCCATGCGGGCAGGAAAGCGCGGCAACACGCTGGAGTCGAGTCGTCAGCCCTGCGCGAACAGACCGACCGGACCACGTCCGCCGCCATTCCAGTTGGCCCAGTTGGGGAAGACATAGGGCATGTCACCGTCGGAAACGCCCAGCCAGCGGACCAGCGCCCCGCCATATTCCTCGACCGAGGTGCGCGGAATCCAGCGTCCGTCATCGCGGCTGTCATCCGGTCCGCCAAGCGTAAGCTCGGGGAAGTTGCCGAGCAGCTGATTGGGCTGGAGTGCACCGGACACGACGAAATGGTGCGATCCCCAGGCATGATCGGAACCGGCCGAGCCGTTGCCTTCGAACACGCGGTTGAAGTCCGACATGGTGAACAGGGCGACCTGGTTCTCGACGCCGAGCACTTTGAGCGTGTTGTAGAAGGCGAATACGCAGCGGGCGACATTGGACAGCAAGCCGGCATGCGTACCGGCCTGGCTGCGGTGATTGTCGAACCCGCCGGTGGTCACCATGAAGGTCTGCCGTGTCGCGCCCAGAGTGGTGCGCCCCTCGATCAGGCGCGCGACCCGTTTGAGCTGGTCGGCGAGATTTCCGGTGACGGCCGCACCATTGGGATCAACGAAGGCGGCGGCGACCGCGGAAGCATCTCCATTCAAGATGGCATCCAGCTGGGCCCCGGCATCTATATCGCGGCGCATGATCGCCGTGGTGATCTCTCCAAGGTCGGAATTCTGCGTCGCCGCCAGCATGACATCTAGTGCGTTGCGGCGTGCGATATCGTCGGCATCCATGTCGGTCGGATCGTATCCGTAGCGCTGGAGGTTGTTGCTGGACAGGAGCAGCGGATTGTTGCGCGCCCCGATCAGGGCGCGTTGCGCGCCGGCCAGCGAGATTGACGGGGCCTGCATCCCGGCGTCGACGAGCCGGTCACCCACCCGCCCGATCCAGCCGGTCGGCAATTCGCTGGTCGTTCCCGCTGTCTGCCAGAGATTTTGCTGAGCATCGTGCGAAAACAGATTGGCGGGCCGGAGATCGGAACGGGACTGATATTGTTCGCGCGTCAGGGGCTCCAGCAGCGGACCTGAATTGAACACCCAGTTGAGCGCGCCCTCATTCCAGATCTCGGCGAGCGGCGCGAGCGAGGGGTGAAGCCCGTAGCTGGTGCCCTGCAGTCCGGCCAGCGACGACTGGTCCAACGCGATCGCGCCACCGCGGATCTGCTGATACTGCGCATAACGGGCATCGGTCGGTACGATCATGTTGTTGGAATCATTACCGCCATAAAGAAAAAGATTGACGATGGCCTTGTAGCCGGTGCCGCCGCCAATCGTCTGGGCGCGGGCCAAGGCCGGCATGAAGGCCGCCATGCTGGAGCCCGCCACGAGCCTGAGAATGTCTCTGCGATTGAGCGTCATGGCTCGCTCCTAGTGGTCGATCTGGAATTGCGGGGAAGACGCGATCAGGTAGATGGCCAGCTGGGCCCTGAGCTGGGACTCTCTCAGCGGGTCGCCCCAATAGGTCTCGGCATTCATGGCGTCGATGATGGCCTGGCGCTGTGCCGATGTGAGGTCTTCTTCCAGCGCATAATCATCGAGCACATTGAGCAGCTGCTCGGGATTGTAGGCGAGACGTCCCCAGGCGGACCAGTCGACACTGGTTCCGGTCGAACCCGGGAAATCGGAAAGCGGGCGCCAGTCCCAGCGATTGCGATTGTCCGCAAACGTCCAGTCATAGATCACGTTATGCCGCTCGAAGACGGTGCTCATATTGATCAGCGCCTGCGACGGGCTGACAAGATCGGCGGATCCGGCCAGGGCATAGTCTGGCGGATAGAAGTTGAACACCGAGGGGCTTTCAAACGGGATTTGTCCCGTGCCACCGATGCGCCGCAGGAAGGCATAGCCATCCGTATCCGCCCCGATCAGGCGCATCACCGAAGTCATCAGCAGGACCGGCTCGCGCAGCTTGCCTGCGCGCGACGGATCGGGGGCCGGCGTCCGGGCCTCCGGGTCGAGGAGAATGGCGCGCACGACGGCGCGCAAATCGCCGCGGACGCCCTGTCCATTGTCTTCGAAGACTGCGGCCACCCGATCGACATAGGCCGGCGACGGGTTGGACGTCACGAGATGCTGGATCAGCTGGCGCGAGATGAAGGGCGGCACATTGGAATGGGCGAAGATGATATCGATCGCCTGTTCGAGGTCCTGGTCGGGTGTTTGCCCGCCGACCATGCCGACGCCGAGAAACGTCTTCGGCCCATTATCGTGTTCGGACGGGACGGCTTCCATCGGGCCGGTGAAATTGGGCGGGTTGTTGAAGGAGGGAATGAAATTCCCCGCCGAGGGATAGACCCAGCCGGTCAGCGCCCGCGACAGGGCCAGGACATCCTGCTCGGTATAGGCGGGAATCGCCCGGCCGGTGCCATCGAGCTGCTCTGTCCCGTCGCGATTGAGCCGGGCTTCGCCAAGCGAGAAAAGCTGCATGAGCTCGCGCGGAAAATTCTCGTTGGGCGCCACGGCCCGCGAGTTCACCATGTCCAGGTATTCGCCCATGACCGGTGATCGCGCGACGTTTTCCAGAATGTCGCGGTAATTGCCGAACGCGTTCTCGAGCAGCATCTGGTTGTAGTTGGCGAGCCCGTAATTGACCGGCACTTCGTGCTCGGAAACCACAACGATCTGGGACAGCGCCCAGGCGACGCGCTGGCGCAGCTGGTCATCATTCTCCATGGCATTGCGGAAGAAGCGCATCTGGGAACGGAAAGCCGTGAAATGATCACGGCGGCACGGATTGGGCATGTCCCGGCAGAAATTCGTCGGAATGGCCTGCGCGCCGAGATCGGCATAGGTCGAGGTGGTGAGCGATAATTGCTCGTCCACCCAGGCCTCCACACCCATGCGGCGGATCTCCTCGATCAGCGTCTGGTTCGCGCCGAAGGTGGCCTGCTGCGCCAGCCGCAAGGCCTCGCGTGTTCCGATCCGGAAATCGGGGCCGGGAGCCGTGATCGCGGCGCTGGTGGCGGCGGCGAGCCCCTGACCGGTGATGAAGCGCAACTCGACGCGGTTGGTGGCGGGTGCCAGCGGGATGGCGAAATTTC
>CBDUFA010000003.1:0-17340 GCA_965366295.1 uncultured Hyphobacterium sp. | reverse complement strand
TCGGTCAGTTCGTCGAGACCCTGCTTGGTCTTCGCCGAGACTTCGACAGCCTGCACCTCGCCACCCATGCTTTCCACGACGATCTCGTGTTGCAGCAGGTCGGTCAGGACTTTCTGCGGATTGGCCCCTTCACGGTCGATCTTGTTGACCGCCACGATGATCGGCGCACCCGCCGACTGGGCATGCTTGATGGCCTCGACCGTCTGCGGCATCACACCGTCATCGGCGGCTACGACCAGGATCACGATATCCGTGGCCTGGGCACCGCGCGAGCGCATGGCCGAAAAGGCCGCGTGACCCGGCGTGTCGAGGAAGGTGATCTTGTCACCGGACTTCAGCTGGACCTGGTAGGCACCGATATGCTGGGTAATGCCGCCGGCTTCGCCCGCCGCCACGTCAGTCGCGCGAAGCGCATCGAGCAGTGACGTCTTGCCATGATCGACATGGCCCATCACGGTCACCACCGGCGGACGCGGCTTCTTGGCGTCTTCCGCGTCGTCCTGGTCGATAAAGCCTTCTTCGACATCGGATTCGGAGACCCGCTTCGCGATGTGACCGAAATCCTCAATGATCAGCTCGGCCGTGTCGCTGTCGAGCACGTCGTTGACGCGGACCATCTGGCCCTGCTTCATCAGGTATTTCACGACATCGGCCGCACGTTCGGCCATACGCGCCGCCAGGTCCTGAACGGTGATGGCTTCCGGCAACACGACTTCGCGCTGGATCTTCTCGCGATCGCCGCCTTGCTGACGGCGCTGCTTTTCGCGTTCCCGCGCCCGGCGCACCGAGGCCAGCGAGCGCTGACGGTCTTCATCGCCGTCCAGCACGTTCTGGATCGTCAGCTTGCCTTTCTGCCGGCTGCGGTCATTCTTCGTCCGGCTCTTCTCCGGCGCGGCCCGGCCCGGACCCCCTGCACCCTTTTTCTTGACGCGCCCGCCCATGCTCTCGAGCAGGGAATCGGCATCATCTTCCTCGGGCTTCGGCTTGTCCTTGTGCTTGGGCGCTTCCTTGCGAGCCGGCGCGGCTTCGGGATCGGCCGCCTTCGGCGCCGACGCAGCTGCGGCCTCGGCCGCGAGGCGGACTTCCTCGTCCTTCTTGCGGCGTTCGGCTTCAGCCGCTTCCTCGGCTTCGCGGCGCTGCTTTTCTTCAAGCAGGCGCTTTTCCTCGTCGGCGCGCTTTTGTTCTTCCTCGGCGCGGCGCTTGCGGTCTTCTTCCTTCTGGGCCGCTTCGGCACGCGCGCGCTGGACGGCGCGCTGGCGTGCAACCAGCTCCTCTTCGGAAAGACCCAGCTCGCGGGCTCTCGCCGCCAGCGCAGACTCGCCCTTTTTCGGCGTCACGCCGCCCTGGGGTTTGGCCCCGGGCTTCGCACCCGCTTGCGGGGTGGCCACACGCTTGCGCTTTTTCTCGACCACCACAGACTTGGAGCGGCCCCGCGCAAAACTCTGTTGCACGGTACCGGATCCTCCGCGGTTCAGCGAAAGAGGCCGGCGGCCAGAACCACCCTGATTACGATCGTCGTTGTCGCTCATGCGAACCTTTCAGCACGGCCATACGGCGGGATGATCACTGACGGCCGTTATGTCAGCGTCCCGTTTCTCAAGTCCATCCGGGCTTGAAGGCCCGCTAAACTAGCCAGCTTCAGGCCGGATTCAACCACTCTCACCTGCTTTCGCGCCCGGATCGATATCCGTGAAGCCCGAAAGCCGTTCCATTGTTTCCCCGAAAGCCCGCGCCGGCGGCCCTTCGGCAAGGACAGCATGGACCACGGAATCGCGCCCCAGGGCTGCCCCCAGCTCGGCTGCGGAAAAGCATCCCGCGACCGGTATCTCACCCCTCGCCGCGAAGGTCAGCCGGTCAAGCTTGTTCCGCCCGTCCGCTGCCCCATCGCACGCCTCGATCCGCCAGGCCGGCCGCGCCGCCTTCAGCGACAACCGCGCCGCATCCATTCCCGCAGCCAACGCGCCCGCCTTGCGGGCCAGGCCCAGGAGCGACAGCGCCCGGACACGCAGAAGCCGTTCAACCTCGTCGGGCAGGTCCGGCGGGATTTTCGCGCCATCCAGCGCCCGCGCCAGCTTGCCCTTCTTCACCGCAAGTCCGAGCAGTTCGCGATCCGCCCCGACCCATGCACCGCGCCCGGGCAGCCGCGCCGCAATATCGGGAACCGCCTGGCCATCCGGACCGGTCACAAACCGGATCAGACCGGTTTCAGACCGGCTTTCCCCGGTAGCAACACAGCGGCGCTCCCGCATCGCGGCACCTCACCCTGGCCGGCTCAGGCCTTTTCGTCCTCGTCGTCCTCACCTTCCTCGATCGGCGCATCCAGATCGACGCCTAGCGCGGCCGCTTCGGCCTCCAGCGCATCGAGATCCATGTCCGCCAGATCGACGTCCTCGTCATTGTCAGCCGTCGCCTCGTCGGACTCCTCGACTTCCGGCTGCGGCAGGTCGTCTTCCGAGATCCAGCCAGCAGCAACGCGCGCCTTGAGGATCAGAAGCTCCGCATCTTCCTGGCTCAGCTCGAACTCCTCGAGAATACCCGGCTCGCGGACACGTTCGCCATCGCGGGTCTCGAACCAGCCGCGCAGATCATCCGGCGTGTAGCCCGCCAGATCGTCAGCGGTCTTGACCTCGTTCTCGCCGAGCTTCACGGCCATCGGCAGGTCAATGCCGTCGATTTCCAGAAGCGCGTCTTCCACACCCAGCTCGGTGCGCTTGGCGTCCTGTTCAGCAGCCACCTTCTCGAGATGGTCCTTGGCGCGCGCCTGGATTTCTGTCGCGGTGTCGTCGTCAAAGCCCTCGATCACGGCAATCTCTTCCGGGTCGACATAGGCCAGCTCCTCGACGCTCTCGAAGCCTTCCGTGGCCAAGAGCTGGGCAATCACCTCGTCGACATCGAGCGCGTCCATGAAGGTGGAGGTGCGTTCGGCAAATTCCTTCTGCCGGCGCTCGGATTCTTCCTGCTCGGTCAGGATATCGATCGACCATCCCGTCAGCTGGGAAGCCAGGCGCACATTCTGTCCGCGGCGGCCGATCGCCAGCGACAGCTGGTCATCCGGCACCACGACCTCGATGCGTTGATCGTCCTCGTCCAGCACCACCTTGGCGACTTCCGCCGGCTGCAGCGCGTTGACAATGAAGGTCGCCGGATCGTGATTCCACGGAATGATGTCGATTTTCTCACCGGCGAGTTCGGACACAACAGCCTGTACGCGCGAACCGCGCATACCGACGCAGGCGCCGACCGGGTCGATCGAGCCATCATTGGAAATCACCGCGATCTTGGCGCGCGAGCCCGGGTCACGGGCCACAGCGGGAATCTCGATAATGCCTTCATAGACTTCCGGCACTTCCTGCGCGAACAGGGCGGCCATGAAGTCCGGATGTGCACGCGACAGGAAGATCTGCGGGCCACGAGTCTCGCGGCGGACATCATAGATATAGGCCCGCACACGGTCGCCATTCTTCAGATTCTCGCGCGGAATCCCGTCATTACGGCGGATAATGCCTTCGGCGCGGCCGATATCGACAAACACATTGCCGTATTCGACGCGCTTGACGATGCCGTTGATGATCTCGCCGACGCGGTCCTTGTATTCCTCGAACTGGCGCTCGCGCTCGGCATCACGCACTTTCTGCGTGATCACCTGCTTGGCGGTCATCGATGCAACGCGGCCGAACTCGATCGGCGGAAGCTCTTCGGAGAAAACGGTGCCGATCTCGGCGGCCTTGTCGATCTTCCTGGCGTCGGCCAGGCTCATTTCCTGGGACTCGTTTTCGACCTCTTCGACAACCGTCGTGCACCGGGTCAGCGACATTTCGCCCGTCTTCGGGTCGATCTTGGCGCGGATATCCAGCTCGGCACCATAACGCGAGCGGGCCGCCTTCTCGATCGCTTCCTCGATCGCCTCGATCACGATGCCTTCATCGATCGACTTTTCCTGCGCGACCGCGCGGGCGATGGCGAGCATTTCCGTCTTGTTTGCACTGACGCCGATATTCATGGCGTGTCTCCACTGCTGTTGTCCGTCTGAACCGGTCCGCCACGGGCGGCCAGATCGGCCTTGATCAATTCATCGGTGAGCACGAGCTTGGCATCCGCGATCCAGTCAAACGGGATCATCGCGGTCTCGTCCTCATTGGGCAGGTCGATCAGTACCGAGTTGTCCTCGAAACCGGCCAGCTGCCCGGAAAAACGCTTGCGGCCCTCGACCATCCGGTCGAGCTCCAGCTTGGCCTTGAAGCCTTCCCAGCGCGCAAAATGCGCCGGAAGGGTCAGTGGCCGGTCGATGCCGGGCGACGAGACTTCCAGATTATACTCGCCCCGGATCGGGTCCTGTTCCTCGAGAATGTCTGACAGGCCGCGCGACAGTTTCGCGCAATCCTCGACATCCATCGTGCCGTCCGACTTTTCCGCCATGATCTGGACCGTCTGCGTTTTGCCGGACTTCACCCGGATGCGCACGATTTCCATGTCCAGCGCCTCGGCCATCGGGGCGGCGAGGGCGAGAATGGCATCATCCTGTGCGGTGCGGGTGCGCAAGCGCAGACCTCCTGAGGCAACAAAAACGGCGGCCCCGACTGGAGCCGCCGATAAACGCCATCCGGCGTTAATCGAACGTGATGGCAGGGATATACGCCGTCAGGCGCGAAAGCGCAAGACGGCGTTCAGCCCGCTAGTCGCTCACCCGCTCCCCGGTGATCCGCAGGGTCGGTGTCCAGCTTTCCCCGCCATCGGCAGAGTCTTCCGACACCCAGTCGAAATGGTCGCCGGTCATGTTGTAGAAAATAATCCGGTTCGACTGGGGGGCTTCAACCGGGTGCATCTCGATCCGTTCCGGCGTCGACGTCGCCGTGTAGTGCGTCGCGCCACCCGGCGGCTGGTTGGTGACCCAGATCATTTCCCACTGCCCGGTCTCGCTGTTGAAGGTGCGCAGATTGGTACCGCGAAAGCGGCGCTCGACCTCCTGCGACAGGGACGGGTTGAGCCAGACATCTTGCACGGCATGCCCATCCAGAATCCAGCGCCAGTGCCAATCCGCTTCGCCGCTGGCCTGGACCTCGCCATTCTCGTCGAGCGATTGCCATTCGATGTGCCAGTCGCCGATCAGCGGCGCCATGTGGCCGAGCGCCTCGGGCGCGGCTTCGTGGCGGTCGTCCGCCGTCAGGTGGAAATCGTCAGCCGCCACCTGGGACGTGAGTGTGCAAAGCGCCGCCGCGCAAACAAGTGAAACCTTGAGCATGGGACTTTCCCTTTCTTGCTTCGGGAAAGCCTATCGGCCTGTGTCCGGGCCGGGGGTCACGATGGTGTGAGACAAAGCGGTCTAGTGGCAGATAAAGTCAAGAAATACAGGCGTGCAATCGCCGAGATTCTTGGATTCGTATCGCGTGGTCAGATGATCTGAAGGCGCCTCGCGCCAATCCGCAGTACTTTTCGCTTGCCAGGTCAGCCCCGACGTCCGGCGCAGTATCCAGAGCGCATGATCGGCATAGGCCTTGACATCGGTGGCCACGCGAAGCCGCCCGCCCGGCTTGAGCAGACGGACGAATTCCGCAGCTGTTTCATCCTGCACGAAACGCCGCTTGGCATGGCGCGCCTTGGGCCAGGGGTCCGGAAAGAGCAGGAAGACCCGGTCGAGGCACTGATCCGGCATCCGCTCCATGACCTCGCGGGCATCGCCCTCGAACAAGCGGACATTGGTCAGGCCCGCTTCGTCGATCTGTGTCAGCGCCTTGGCCACGCCATTGATGAAAGGCTCAACGCCCAGATAGCCGGTATCCGGATGCCGCGCCGCCTGGCCGGACAAATGCTCACCACCGCCAAAGCCGATCTCCAGCACATAAGCGGCCTTTCCCGGCAGCAGCACTTCCGGATCAACCGGTCCGCTGCCCGGGATGGCGATTTGCGGCAGGAATTCATCCACCAGCGATTGTTGCCGCGCCGACAACGTCCGCGACTTCGTCCGCCCGAAGGTTCGCAGCCGCTCACTCATGTTTCGTTCCCATCAGGCACATCGGGATATTCGGTCTGGACAATTTCACCCACCTGAACAGGCCAGGCCAGCCGCGCCGGCCCAGTCTTGCGGGCGAGCACGCCACTGGCTTCGAATCCGACCGAGCCTTCAGCGTATTTCTTGTCGCGGGTCCACAGCCAGGGAATGATATATTGCGGAATTTCCTCGAACGAATCGATGATTTCGAATCCGGTCTTGGCATTGAAAAAGGCGGGCCAGGCATCCTTGGAAAACCTCAGGAAATCCCAAGGCTGGTCATGGAGACCGATGGTCTGGTGTGTTGTAATATGAACATAGCCGCCGGTTTTCATAACCCGGTTTATTTCCAGCACAGCTTTCCAGGGCATAACAAGGTGTTCGAAAACACTGCTGGAGTGCACAAAGTCGAAAGTCTGCGGCTGGAACAGACTTCCCATAACGTGAACATCGCCAACAACATCGACCCCGGGGCCATCAAGAACGTCGAGCACTGTCACGACGGCACCTGGAAAGTCGGCCTTTTTGCCGATTTCGCTTCGGTCCCGACCGCCGACTTCAAGAACCCGGCCTGCGGGCCTTTCGCCGACAAGATCGCGAAAAGCCTTAAAAAGGGGTGGGCCGGCATTGCGACTGAACCGGTCGGCGGCAAAATCGATCAATGGAATCGAAAATGAACGGCCGGCATCTGTTTCGAATCGTAGGCGGCCTTTTTCAGGGAAGGTTTCGTCGGGCAGAAGCGCGTCGATTCGAAACCCCTTCGCCGGCCCGAGCGATGTCAGAACCCCGCCATGATCAAAACCGGTTTCCGCCTTGCCGCCTTCATGTTCGAAATGCTCGAATGAGAGCTGTGCCAGAATTTCCGTCTCATGATGAAACCAGCCGGACACGCGAAGATATCTGTGCATCTTCGCCACCGTATCGGTCATGAGAAGACAGCCATCAATCTCCACCGCCGGTTTTCCTAGGCGAGGGTTTTGAGCTCATCGACAAGGTCGAGTTTTTCCCACGAGAAGCCGCCATCATCGTCCGGGGTCCGCCCGAAATGGCCATAGGCCGAGGTGCGGGCATAGATCGGACGCGACAGGCCCAGACGCTCGCGGATGCCGCGCGGCGAGAGGTTTGCCATTTGCATCAGCGCGTCTTCCAGCTTGGCTTCATCGACATGACCGGTACCGTGGAAATCGACATAGAGCGAAAGCGGCTTGGACACACCGATCGCATAGGACACCTGGATCGTGCATTTCTTCGCAAGGCCCGCGGCCACGACATTCTTGGCCAGCCAGCGGCAGGCATAAGCGGCCGAGCGGTCCACCTTGGTCGGGTCCTTGCCGGAGAAGGCACCGCCTCCATGCGGCGCGGCGCCGCCATACGTGTCGACAATGATCTTGCGGCCAGTCAGCCCGGCATCGCCATCGGGCCCACCGATCACGAAATTGCCGGTCGGATTGACGTAGAATTCGTCTTCCGGCGGAAACCAGCCCTCGGGAAGAACGCCCTGGACCACCGGACGCACCAGTTCGCGGACATCCTCCGGCGTCAGGCCTTCGCGATGCTGGGTCGAGACAACCACCGAGGTCACGCCAACGGGCTGGCCGTTTTCATAACGCAGCGTGACCTGTGATTTCGCGTCCGGCTCGAATTCCGGGCGCTCGCCGCTTTTGCGCTGGCGCGCCATCTCTTTCAGGATCTGATGCGAATAGAGGATCGGTGCCGGCATCAGCTCCGGCGTTTCGTCGGTCGCATAGCCGAACATGATGCCCTGGTCGCCAGCGCCCTCGTCCTTGTTGCCGGAAGCATCCACGCCCATGGCGATATCGCTCGACTGCTCATGCAGGTAATTCTGGAAGTCGGCATGGCGCCAGTGGAAGCCGTCCTGCTCATAGCCGATATCCCGCACCGCAGCCCGTGCCACGCCCTCGATCTCGTCGTGATGCACGGGATTGGCGGACCGGACTTCACCGGCGAGAACGATGCGATTGGTGGTCGTCAGCGTTTCACAGGCCACCCGGGCGTTCGGATCGCGGCCCAGATAGAGATCGACAATGGCATCGGAGATGCGGTCACACACCTTGTCGGGATGACCTTCGGACACGCTTTCGGACGTGAAGATGTAGGATTTCCGGCTCAAAACGCTCTGCCTTTCATATAAAGATGTCTTTATATGATCTCGGCATTACGCGCTTCCAGAGCGCCATGCAACCGAATGTCGGCAGTTGGCGGCAGAATTGTCAGCTGCCGCCGTTCTCGGCTTCATCCTCATCGGCCAGCGACCGGACCAGCTCCAGCACGCGGCGGCGCACTTTCGGCGTCTTGATCCGCGAGAAGGCCTCGGCCAGCGCGACGCCATCAGAGCTCTGGATGAAGTCGTAGACGATCGGGCTCTGGTCAGATTCCGCAACGCCACCGGCGGCAACGCCGGACAGGCCCTCGAAGAAGAAACTGACAGGCACATCGAGCACATTCGACAGGCTGTAGAGCCTGCTGGCGCCGATCCTGTTCGATCCCCGCTCGTATTTCTGCACCTGCTGGAAAGTAACCCCAAGCTCGTCGCCGAGCTTTTCCTGGCTCATCTTGAGAAGCTGGCGCCGCAACCGGACCCTGGAGCCCACATGGGCATCGATCTGGTTGGCCTCGCGCGGGTTTCGTTTCATAGCCACCCCCCGGAAATGACTAGTTTGTGACAAGTCCCTCGACTTATCAAGTAACCTGAATTTTCTGTAATACTAGCCACAATCTCATACATAGCTGTTATTTTTGTCTTTGGAATTGCGGGCGAATTACAGTCGCAACGACAGCTAATATACTTAAGATATAGACGAGCCAGAACAGCAACCCGCGGCTTTGCAAGTACAGTGTCGCTTGCAGCGGCATCGGAAGGCCGACATCGGTCGCCCCTTCATAGCGCCGGTCGATCAGCACCGGCATGCGCCCATAGGGGTCGATCACGCCGGAAAAACCGCGCGCTGCCGAGCGCAGAACCGGCAGGCCGGACTCGATGGCACGATAGCGGGTTATGTTCAGGTGCTGGGAGGGACCGGCCGTCGGGCCGAACCAAGCATCGTTGGAAATGTTGAGAATCCACTCAGGCCGGTCCTCGCCGCGCGGCACTAATCCCGAGAACACGACTTCATAGCAGATCAGCGGCAGAAAGGACGGCGCACCCGCATCGGTCAGCGTGACGATTTCCTCGCCATGCGAATACCCCGCCACCAATTCCTGGAGCGACCGGATCCCCAGTGACGACAGGAAGCCGCTCAGGGGAACGTATTCACCAAACGGGACGAGATAGACCTTGTCATAAAGGCCAAGCACGCGGGGCCGCTCCTGCGAGAAGGCGATCGAGACGAAGGAATTGAAATACCGCACCTCAGCCGGCGACAACCGCTCGCGCCGCGGTGTCCCCGCCAGCAAGACCTGGTCCTGCGTCAGGATCTCCGTCAGTGCCGCGATCGACGTGCTGTCCTCGATCAGGAAGAGCGGCAGCGCGCCTTCCGGCCAGACCACATGCGTGACGTCGTCGACACCCTCGCTCGCGGTCAGCTCGAGATAGCGCGAGCGGACAATGGCGTCTCCGCCCGGGCCCCACTTGACCCGCTGGTCAATATCGACATTGACCAGCCGGAAGAGCAGGTCCGGATGGTATTCAACATCGGCTCTGACAAGCCGCTGCGTTCCGCCGGCATAGAGCGCGGCCAGAACCAGCAGGCTGGCAAGGACCGGCAATCGTCGGGCCGTTTCCGACCCTTGTCCGGACAAGGCCGCCGGGCTTGAAAACATGACAAGGGCGAGAAAGCTGAGCCCCCAGACCCCGAGCCAGGCGGCAGCTTGGGAAACGGCGCCGCCGGCGGGGAAAACATGCCCTGGCAGATTCCACGGGAACTGGGTAAATGGCAGGCCTTTCGCCGCCTCAGCCGCCAGTATCAGGACCGCAAAGGCCAGGATGCGCACCGGGCCCTTGAAGCCGAGCTTGATATAGGCGGCGCCGGCAAACGCCCAGAATGCGGCCAGGAACGCCGCCCCGCCAATCGCCACCAGCGGACCGAAAAAGACGAAAGCACCGCCGCGATTCCAGAACGCAAATGCAACCCAGAACACGCCGATGCCAAGATACGCCCAGGCAAACAGGAAAGTACGCCAGAATGCGGAACGGCCGGGCCTGTCCGTGTCATGGCTGCCATCCAGAAACCAGATGAGCCCGGTCAGACCAATCGCAAGCGCCGGAAAAAAATAGATTGGCGAGGCCGAAAGCCCGGCAAACAGGCCCAGTCCCAGCAGGGCGGGAATCCGCCCTCGTGGACCCAGCGCCATCAATTGCGTGCGCACGGCGTCCGGCGCCAGGTAAGCCAGAAAAGTGTTGAGCCGCGCCCGCGCGGTCATGCCGGCTCCCAATTCCTCTGGTCGTTGTCCGCCGTGCGAGGCCGGTTGCGTATCCGCAACCGCTTGATCCGGCGCGGGTCGGCATCGAGCACTTCGAATTCGAATCCGGCCGGGTGCAGGATCATCTCGCCGCGTTCGGGAATTCGCCCGGCCAGCATGAAGACCAGCCCGCCCAGCGTATCGACGTCATCCTCGGACTCGTCCTCGAGAATGGAGTGCCCGGCGATTTTCTCGAATTCCTCGATCGCCGCGCGTGCATCGGCGACCCAAACACCATTGCCCTTGGGCACAATGCCGGGCGCGGCCTCGTCATCATGCTCGTCCTCAATGTCGCCGACGATGGGCTCCAGCAGATCTTCGAGCGTGACCAGACCGTCCGTGCCCCCGTATTCATCGACCACCAGGGCCAGGTGCATGCGGCGGGCCTGCATTCGCAAGAGGAGGTCAATCGCCCGCATCGATGGCGGCGCAAAAAGGAGCGGCCGCCGGATTTCCTTCAGGATCTTCCGGTCAGCCCAGTCGCCGCCGGGTTCGCTGACGACGGGCACCATCTGGGCCATGACATCCTTGATGTGCGCCACACCGAGCGGATCATCCAGCGTGTCCCGATAGATTGGCAGACGGGAATGGGCGGCATCCGCGAAGGCCGGGATCAGCTCGCCAAGCGGCGTCTCGACCTCAATTCCGACAATGTCGGCCCGCGGCACCATGACGTCGGCCACCTGCATCTGGTCGAATAACTGGACATTGGCGGCAAACCCGTTGCCGTCGTCGCCCGAAGAATCGGTTTTTCCTTTGGAGCCGAGAATGCGCGCCAGTCGCGCGCGCCAACTTCGGCTGTTTGCGTCGTCACTCATTGCGTCTCCCCCTTATAGGGGTCGGCAATGCCGATGCGTGAGAGCGCTTCGCGCTCGATCGCTTCCATCTCTTCTGCTTCCATCTCCGTCTCGTGGTCATAGCCCGCCAGGTGCAAAAAGCCGTGAATCACGAGGTGAGCAATATGGTCCTCAACCCGAATACCCTTTTCTTCCGCCTCACGGAAGACCGTTTCCCGGCCCAGCGCGATATCACCCAGGCGATCCGTGTCGCTTTCATGCGCTGGAAAGGAAAGAACATTCGTCGGCTTCGATTTGCCACGAAACTGCGCGTTCAGCTCAGCCATTGCGGCATCATCGGTAAACATCATGCAGACTTCGCCATTCCCGTGCCCTGACAGCACGGCCTGCGCGGCAGCGAAGGCGCGACCGCACAAGCCCGTGAGCTTTTCCCGGGGTGGCCAGCCGTCCGCCTCGACCATCAGTTCGAATTGCAATGCCGGTTTGTCAGGATTTGGCATCAAGCCGCTCATAGGCATCAACGATCCGCGCCACCAGATTGTGCCGCACCACGTCGCGGCGCTCGAACCGGATGATCCGCACCGCCCTGTCGCCATCAAGGATTTGCAGCGCTTCGGGGAGGCCTGAAGGCTGGCGGTGGTCCAGATCGGTCTGCGTCGGATCACCGGTCACGATCATGCGCGACCCCTCACCAAGCCGCGTCAACACCATGCGCATCTGCGCCCGGGTCGCGTTCTGCGCCTCATCGACAATCACGATGGCGCGGTTGAGTGTTCGTCCCCGCATGAAAGCCAGCGGGGCAACCTCGATCCGCTTGTCCTCGCGCAGTTTCTCCATCTGGGCACGGCCCAGTGAATCGCTCAGCGCATCCCAGACCGGCAGCAGGTAAGGGTCGACCTTCTCGGCCAAATCACCGGGCAGAAAGCCGAGCTTTTCTCCCGCTTCCACGGCCGGGCGGGTGATGATCAGGCGGTCGACCGCCTTCATCGCCAGTTGCGCGGCGCCATAGGCCACAGCCAACAGCGTCTTGCCGGTTCCGGCCGGGCCAACACCGAATATGAGGTCGGCCCCGGCCTGGTCGTTGAGCGCGCGGATATAGTCCGCCTGCTTGGGTGTGCGCGCCATGAAGCTGGCGCCACGCGGCACCCGGATAACCGTCGAATCCGCTGCGCGAGCCTCGGCATCATCATGGTGCAACACGGACCGGACATCGGCTTCATCGCAGGTCATCTGCTGCTCGAGGCGGCCGTATAGCCGGTTCAAAATGCGCTTGGCCTCCAGCCGTGTTTTCGGATCCGCCCCGGAAATCTGGATCTGGCCGCCCCCGGGCGCGGCCAGCCGCACGCCGGTTTCCTCCTCGATCATGATGAGGTGGCGATCGCCCGATCCGGCGAGCAGGCGCACGCGGTCGGCATCGTCGAAATGCAGGGTTTCGACAGGATCCTTGCGCGGCTTTGCGGTGCGTGAACGGGACTTGGTCAAGCGGCGTCTGCCTTGAATTCCAGCTTCCCTGTCAGGGAATTCCGGCTGGCATCTGTAATCGTGACCTCTGCGATCTGGCCGATAAGCTCCGCCGGCCCCTCGCAATGGACTGATTGCAGATAGGGCGAGCGGCCATGCAGCTGTCCGGCCAGCCGGCCGGGTTTTTCAAACAGAACCGGCAGGCGGCGGCCGATCTGCGACCGGTTGAAGGCGGTCTGCTGCTCTTCCAGCAAGGTCTGCAATGCAGAAAGGCGCTCGCCCGAAACCGACTCGTCGACCTGCATCGGCAAAGAGGCCCCCGGCGTGCCGGGACGGCGCGAATACTTGAAGGAGAAAGCCGAGGCATAATTGATCTCGCGCACGGCCTGGAGCGTGTCTTCGAAATCCTTGTCGGTCTCGCCCGGGAAGCCGACGATGAAATCGCCGGAGATGGCCATGTCCGGGCGCGCGGCGCGCACTTTCTCGATCACGCGGGCATAGCTCTCGAATGTGTGCTTGCGATTCATCGCCTTGAGAATCCGGTCCGAGCCCGACTGCACCGGCAAGTGCAGATAGGGCATCAGGCTTTCCAGCTCTCCATGCGCAGCAATCAGCTCGTCATCCATGTCATTGGGATGCGAGGTCGTATAGCGGATCCGGTCCAGCCCGCCGATCAGCGAGAGATGGCGCAGAAGGCGTCCCAGCCCCCACGGGCCATCGGCCTCCAAACCGGCAGGCGGCTCACCGTGATAGGCGTTGACATTCTGGCCCAGCAGCGTGATTTCGCGCACGCCCTTCGCGGCCAGCATGCGGGCTTCAGCGACAATCTGGTCCACCGGGCGGGACCATTCCGCCCCGCGCGTATAGGGCACGACACAAAAGGTGCAGAACTTGTCGCAGCCTTCCTGCACAGTCAGGAAAGCGGAATAGCCCTCGACCTGTCGGTCACCGGCCAGTGCATCGAACTTGGCCACCGGTTCGAATTCCGTTTCCAGCCGCTCGCCGCGCGCCCGATGGGTCTGGGCGATCAGCTCGGGAAGCTTGTGATAGGTCTGCGGCCCGACGACCAGGTCGACGACCGGCGCCCGCTTCATGATCTCCTCGCCCTCGGCTTGCGCCACGCACCCGGCCACGGCAATCGTCATCGGATCGCCCGTGCCGGCCTTGGCCTCCTTGTGCGGCCGCAGTCGGCCCAGCTCGGAATAGACCTTCTCCGCGGCTTTCTCGCGGATATGGCAGGTATTGAGGATCACCAGATCGGCATGATCCGGCGCGTCGGCAGGCTCATAGCCCAGCGGCGTGAGCACATCGCGCATGCGCTCACTGTCATAGACATTCATCTGACAGCCATAGGTCTTGATGAAGAGCTTCTTGCGCGGGGGCGCCATGGTCAATCCGTCTTTGCCGAAAGAGGCGCGGGTTATGATGGAAAGCGGACGGAATCGCAAGCCCCGCCTAGGCTGTCACCTCGTGCCGACCGATCACCCGCGCAATGATCAGGACGGCGAAGAAGGTCAGAGCCCCGGCCAGCGCGAACGGCGCGCCCGGGAAATAGACTGCCGCTTCGCGGTTGGAGAAGGTGTAGAAGATAAAGGTCATCAGGCCCGGTCCGAACACCGTCATCAGGGAGGACAGGCTGGTCGTGGCGCCTGACAACGCCCCCTGCATGTTCGACGGGACCTGGTTCGACATGATGCCCTGCATGGCCGGGCCGGCAACGCCGCCCAGTGCGCCGAATACGATCACCGCATACATGACGGCTGTTGTCGGGGCGAGCGCATACCCCCAATACGCGGCCCCGGCGATGGTGAAGCCGATGATCGCGGCCCGCTTGGCGCCCAGCGCCGGAATCGCCTTGCGCGACAGGAAGCCCTGCACGAACGCCGCCGTGATTCCGACTGCGCCGAGCGAGAGGCCGATATCGCGCGCGGTCCAGCCAAATCGCTCCGGCCCGTAATAGGACCAGACGGCCGGCAGGGATGCGTGACCGAGATAGAACAGCGCGAACGCGCCCAGCAGGCCGAACACGATCGGAAATTGCCGCATCTGCAGCATCGCGCCGAACGGATTGGCATTGAACAGGCGGAAAGGACGCCGGTTCTCGTCTGTCAGCGTTTCCGGCAGGACAAGGAAGCCGTAAAACAGATTGGCAAAGCCGAGGGCCGCAGCCGCAAAGAAGGGATAGCGGTGATCGATCTCGCCGAGAAAACCCCCAACGACAGGGCCGATGATGAATCCGAGCCCGAACGCCGCCCCGATCAGGCCGAAATTCGCCCCCCGTTTCTCGGGCGGAGAGATGTCGGCAATGAAAGCGCCAGCCGTGGTGTAGGTTGCACCGAATACGCCCGATAGCGTCCGCCCGATGAACAGCACCCAGAGATGAGGCGCCAGCCCCATCACGAGATAGTCCAGCGAAAAACCGGCCAGCGAAAACATCAGGACGGGGCGGCGGCCGAACCGGTCCGACAAATTACCGACAATCGGCGCACACACGAATTGCATGAAGGCATAAAGCGTGGCCAGCGCACCGCCCCAGAGCGCGGCGCGGGGCAGGCTCAGCCCGGTCAAATCGACAATCAATTGCGGCAAAACGGGGATGATGATCCCCAGCCCGATCATGTCGACCAGAACCGTGATGAAAATGAAAGCCAGCGCATGCCGGCCCGGCCTGCGCGCACGGGTCATCTATCCGGAACCCGCCTACTTCTTCGTGTCGGCATCCAGCGGCACGGCATAGAGCTCGAGCCGATGGTCGACCAGGCGATAACCAAGCTTCCGGGCGACCGCTTCCTGCAGGCGTTCGATCTCTTCATTGACGAATTCGATGACTTCGCCGGATCGCAGATCAATCAGGTGATCGTGGTGATCGTCGCTGGCTTCCTCGTAACGAGCCCGCCCATCGCGGAAGTCATGCCGCTCGATAATGCCGGCTTCTTCGAAAAGGCGGACCGTCCGGTAAACTGTCGCCAGCGAAATCCGGTCGTCTTCTGCGGAGGCACGGCGGTGCAATTCCTCGGCATCGGGATGGTCGTCAGCCTCGGACAGGAGACGTGCGATCACCCGCCGCTGCTCCGTCATACGGAGGCCCTTGTCTACACAGAGTTTTTCGATCCGGTCCGGCATTCCGTTCCCCTGTCACATTTTAACCAGACATAAGACGAACAACGCCAAAGGTCTATTCGTGGAATGTGTTTTCCATCACAAGCGCATCCGAACCATCAGAATAATAGCCCGGCCGTGATCCGCAAACGCGGTATCCGGCCGCATCATAAAGCCGTTTGGCCGCTTCATTACCGACCGAGACCTCGAGAAAACTTCGCTTTGCGCCGCGTGCTTTCACGGCACTATGGGCTGCAGAAACCAACTCTCTGGCTAGGCCATTGCGCCGGTGAGCGGGCGCGACCGCCAGGGTCAGCATCTCGGCCTCGTCGACAGCGCACCGCATCAGGATAAAGGCGTGAAGCGACTCGTGAGTCAGCGCGACAACGGAGCGATCGGCTACCAGTTGCGCCAGCTCGAGTGCCGACCAGCCACGCGGAAAGCAGACATCATGGACGGCGGCAAGCCGGCCGCATTCGGATTTCCGGATCGCCCGGATCGTCATTGTGCCGTCTTTCCGCCCGGCAGTTTCGCATCCGGCGGGCGGGCATAGAATGGCCGGGGCGATTCGAAGGGCGGCGCGGCCCCTCCAGCAAGGTCTAGCAGCGATCGCAAGCCGGGCAGTGGCCGTTCAGGTCCGCCATCCAACAGGTGCGCGCCGGTTCCGACCAGGACGGGGGCCATGGCCGAACCGCCCGTCGACAAGGATTCATGGAATTTCCGGACCTCTTCAACAGGCTGGGTTATCGCCGTCTGAGGCGCACGCGTTCCATCGAAGAATTGCCGGACAACCTCGCCCCGCTTCGCGTCGTGCACGGCGAGGGCCGGCGTTCCAGGGCGCAGATCCGCATCGCAGACCCACCAGGCCAGGTTTGAAACGCCCACACAATCGGCACCGGTCGCCAGCGCCAGCCCGCGCGCGAAAGCCACGCCGACTCGCGTTCCGGCGAAACTGCCGGGGCCCGTGGTGACGCCGATCCGGTCAAGCTCACCAGGCTCCAGCCCGGCCTCGGTGAGCATCTCCTGGACCATCGGGGCCAGCCGCTCGGCCTGTCCACGAGCCATGCTCTCGCTACAAACGAGATCGGCCTGCCCGGGCACGCGCAGTGCCACGCAGCAGGCCGGGCCCGTCGTATCGATAGCCAGCAATCGCATGGCTGCGGCGTTTAGACGATCGCGGCGGCCTCGTCGAATGAAAGTCGCGGCAGGCGGGGGAATAGTTTCTCGCCGGATCCGTATCCGAGATTGACGAGGAAATTCGTGGTCCACGTTTCTCGAACGGGATCGTTTGCAAAGAATTCTTCATCCACCCCCTCGATCGAGAAGCCGGACATCGGCCCGACATCCAGGCCCAGCGCCCGGGCGGCCATGATCAGATATCCGCCTTGCAGCGTCGCATTCCGGTATCCGTTGGTTTCGGCCGTCTTGCGCATGGTTTCTCGGGCCGTATCGGAATGCGGGAAAAGCTTGGGCATTTCTTCGTAGAAAGCCTTGTCCCAGGCCACGATGACCGTCACCGGCGCGGTCATGGTCTTTTCGACATTGCCGTCCATCAAATGGGGTTTCAGCCGGGCTTTC
>CBDUFA010000002.1:0-18960 GCA_965366295.1 uncultured Hyphobacterium sp. | reverse complement strand
TTGAACTGATCAGGTACCGAGCGGCCCGCCCCTGCCGGGCCGCTCTCGCAGCCGCCATCGCCCATGATCCTCCACTTCTGGTGCTCGATGAGCCTACCGACGGGCTGGATCCCAACCAGAAGCACGACGTGCGGGCCCTGGTTCGCGAGATGGCTGCCGACAAGGCGATCATCGTCTCCACCCATATCCTCGAGGAAGTGCCGGCGGTGTGCAGCCGCGTCATCGTGATCGACAAGGGGCAAACCCTGATCGACGAGGACCCGGACGAGTTCGCCAGTCGTTCGCGGACCGGCCGGCTGGACGATGCCTTCCGCTCGCTGACCCGACCCGCTCCGCAGGAGACGCCGGCATGATGCGGGGGTTCGCCGGATTCCTGGCGGTATACCGCCGCGAGATGCGATCCTGGTTCACCACGCCGCTCGCCTATGTCTTCCTCGCGGCATTCGCGTTCGCCGCACCTGCCTTTGCGTTCAATGTCGGGCGCTTCTTCGACACGAATCGCGCCGACCTCGCGACACTCTTTGCCTATATGCCCTGGCTCCTGATGATCCTGATGCCGGCGCTGGCCATGCGCGCCTGGGCCGAGGAACGCGATCGCGGCACGCTGGAAATCCTGCTCAGCCTGCCGGTCTCGGTCGGTTCGATTGCGGCGGCGAAGTTTCTGGCCGCGTGGAGTGTCGCGCTGGGCGCGCTGATTGCGACTTTCCCCCTATGGATCGCGGTCAATTACCTGGGTCAACCGGACAATCTGGCGATTTTCGTGGCCTATGCCGGGGCGTTCCTGCTGGCCGGAAGCTATCTTGCCATTGGACAAGCCTTGTCGGCCGCATCCGGCAGCCAGGTGACGGCCTTCGTCCTGTCCGTTCTCGCCTCGCTGATCCTGACCATGGCGGGCCTGCCCCTCGTGACCGACACGCTGTCGGGTTCCGCGCCCGCCTTTCTGGTGGAAGCCCTTGCCTGGTCGAGTGTTCTGGAAAGGTTTTCCGCATTTGAACATGGCGTCGTCGGGCTGGGTGATATCGTCTACTTCCTTTCGCTGATCGTGTTCGGCGTGGCGGCGGGCGGATTGCAGGCCGGCGCCAGCCGGGAGGGTGGGCGATGAGCCGGCGCTGGCATCTGCTCGGGATACTGACGGCGCTGTTGGCCGGCCTGACCGGGCTCAATCTGCTGGTGTCGGCTTTCCTGTCCGATGTCCGCCTCGATATTACAGAAGGCGGGCTTTATCGCCTGTCGGACGGCAGCCGCACCGTGGTTGCGGAGATCGAGGAGCCGGTGCGCTGGACCTTCTACTATTCGCGCCGGACGGCGGCCGATTATCCGGCCGTTCGCGCCTATGGCGCCCGTGTCCGCGGCCTGTTGCGTACCTATGCCGCGCAATCGGACGGGCGGATCATCCTGCGCGAGATCGATCCGGCGCCGTTCTCGGCCGACGAGGATGCCGCGCTTGCGGCCGGGCTGACCCCGGCGCCGGCCGGTGAAGGCGATCGCATTTTCTTTGGCCTGGTTGCCGAGAACGCCGTCGACGACCGGCAGGTCCTGGCCTATTTCGCGCCGGAGCGCGAAGCGCTGCTGGAATATGACCTCACCCGCTCGCTCGCCGAGTTGTCGCGATCCGAACGTGGCCGGCTTGGCGTTCTCACCGGCCTGCCGATCCGGCCCGGCGCAATTGGCGCGCGCGCCAGCCATATCGTCGACGAGATCAGCGAGGCCTACGAGCTCAGCTGGGTGCAACCGGCCTTCAATGAATTGCCGGATGTCGAAGCGCTCCTGGTGATCCACCCGCCCCGCCTGTCGGAAGACCAGCTTTACGCCCTCGACCAGTTCGTGCTGTCGGGTGGGCGGGTCATCCTCGCTTTGGACCCGCTGGCGCTGGCCGCTTTCCGTCCCGGCCCCGATGGTCTGCCGCCGCCCGGTGCGCGCCGGTCGTCGACGCTTCCGGACCTGTTGGGCGCATGGGGCGTCGAGATACCGGAAGACGAGGTCGCGATGGACCGTTCGCTGGGCCTGCCCGTGCAGATTACCGAGAACGGCCGGAACCAGGTCCGCAACTACCCGCTCTGGTTCTCTGCCGGGCCCGACCAGATGTCGAATGACGACCTCGCGACGGCCGATCTGCAGCGCGGCGTCAATTTCGGTTCGCCCGGTCATATCCGTCTTTCGCCGGTGGACGGGCTTGGTGTGCGTGTCCTGATCCGCACCAGCGAGGATGGCGCCCTGGCGGAAACAGAACTGGCTTCGGGGAACCCGTCTCCCGCCGCATTGCTGTCCGACTACGCCGTGGCGGAAACGCCGCCCATCCTGGCCGTGCGGCTGAGCGGACTTTTCCCGAGCGCCTTCCCGGATGGTCCGCCTTCAGGCCGCGGGTTCAACCGGCATCTTTCCGCATCGCAACGCACTGGTGATGTCGTCATCTTCGCCGATGCCGACTGGCTCGATGATCCCTATTTCCTACGCCAGGATGCTCAATTCGGCCTCTCGATCGTGGCCGATAACCCGGCCCTGTTGTTGAACCTGGTCGATCTGGCGCTGGGCGACCCGGCCTTGCTGGAACTTCGTTCGCTCCCCTCCTCCGATCGCCCGATGACGCGGGTGGAAGCCCTCCGGGCGGAAGCCGAAGCCGATTATTCCGACGAACAGGCGGCGCTGGAAGCCCGCTCCGACGCGATCGAGGCCGAGTTGAATGCACTCTTGTCGGGGCGCCCGCCGCAGGCCGGCGAAGAGGCAGGCGTCGATCTGGAGACCCGGATCACAGACTTGCGTGCCGAGATGGCCGCAGCCCGCGAGCGCCTTCGCGCCATCGAACGCGATTTCCGCGAGAATATAGACGCGCTGGAAGCCGCTTTGCGCTTCTGGACAATGTGGGCGCCGCCACTGCTGATCCTGCTGATCGGGTTCGGTATCGGCGTCTGGCGTCGCCGGAGCACACTGTCATGACCGCGAATGCCAAACGCAAACACCAGGTCGTGACCGGACTTGCGATCGGGCTGGCAATGTTGCTGGCCGGCTTGCTCGGCTGGCAGTTGACGAGCGCCGGACCTGCTTTCAACGCACCACCTGACACGTTGACCCCGCGTCTCGTTTCGGCGCCGGACCAGACCGCTGAAATCCGGATCGAAACGGCCGAACAATCCATCCGCCTGCGGCGGACGCTTGAGGGCTGGGCGCTGGATTCTCATGACGGCTATGCCGCAGATGCCGACCTTGCCGGGCAGCTGATTGATGCGTTGGCCGGTCTGGAGCCGGTGGGTGAGCGCACCTCCCGGTCTGAAGGCTATCAGCAGCTGGACCTGGGCGATCCGGCGGACGGTGGATCGGCTGTGCACATCACCTTGCTGGATAATACAGACCGCGTGTTGGCGGATTTGCTGACCGGGCGCCAAAGACCGGACGAGTTCCTCTATGTGCGCCGTGCCGGTGAGCGGCAAAGCTGGCTGGCGCGTGGCTATCTGCCGGAAGTTTCGCGGGCTGAAGACTGGATGCAACTCGATTTCCTGGCGCTCGGCCGGGAAGCCATCCGTGAAGCCTGTGTCCGTCCGCAAAGTGGCGAGTCGTATTGCCTGCAACGGATCACCCTGTCAGCCGAGGCTTTCGACCTCGTGACCCCGCGTGGCTGGACGCTGGTTTCGCCGGGTGCGGGCGATGGCATTGCGACAACGCTGGCCCGC
Organism: uncultured Hyphobacterium sp.; assembly: GCA_965366295.1. Taxonomy (GTDB): domain Bacteria; phylum Pseudomonadota; class Alphaproteobacteria; order Caulobacterales; family Maricaulaceae; genus Hyphobacterium. The sequence goes on along the minus strand of CBDUFA010000002.1, from coordinate 15,295 downwards.
GTGCGGTTCCGTGGCATTGCTCCGGCGGGGACCATTGCGGGCCCGGCAATCGCCGTCCATACCGCGACCACGATCAACGGCCTGGAAGTCACCCTCAGCGTATATGAAGCCGATGGTACGTATTGGGGCCGGCTGGTTGCCATCGCGCACAGCGATGCGGCGCGCCCGGCGGCAATTGCTCTCAATGAGCGGGCCGATGGCTGGCTGTTCCAGCTCAGCGACCTCACACTCGACCGGCTGGTCCGGCCGCTCGAGGGCATTGCGGTGCCGGATCCGGCCGGGGAAGACGGCGAACGATGAAACTCAATCAGGTCACACTCGATGTCAGCGATATCGCGCGATCGAAAGCCTTCTATCTTCGCCTCGGTTTCCGCCTGATCGTTGACAGCCCACATTACTGCCGCTTCCTGGCCCCCGATGGCGACACGAGTTTCTCGATCCATGTTGGAGAGACGGTGGGCGCGTCCGGTGCAACGCTCTACCTTGAATCCATCGATATGGATGCCGACAAGGCCCGGCTCGAAGCCGCCGGGATCGTCTTCGACACGGAAGCGGCCGACCAGCGCTGGCTCTGGCGGGAAGCAGAATTCCGCGACCCGGACGGGCATCCGCCCTGGCGGGTCAGCGATGCGGCCGGCTGATCAATCCGTCCATTCATTCATCGAGCGGCGGAAATCGGCAGCCGCATAGATCGGCCCGCCATCGCCGCCCTGGATGAAGAATACGCCGGCCAGCCCTTCGGGCAGGGCGGCGCCATAAGTGTCGGGCCCGGCCTGCCATTCGCCCAGCTCGAACAGGGCGGTCACGGGATTATAGACCCGCACTTCGCGCCCGGCATTCTGTCCGCCCTGGACATCCACCGAACGCCATCCCGGTACATAAGCGGCCAGATAGACGATAGCCGGGGACTGTGACGGGACATGACCATCAATATCGATGGTGAAATTGCCTTCGCCATGGTGTTCGACCTCGATATCGATCGAATCCGTGATGGTCATGCGGCGATTGGCAATCTGCGAGAGAATGCCCTGCGGTTCCGATCCACCGGCTTCTGCAGTCCCGTCGATCACGAATTGCGGCGTGTAGATCCGGGCCAGGTCCAGGCGTGACTTGTAGGCGCGCTGGCGGTCCACGAATTCGGGACGGGCATAGGTATCTTCCCAGCCATAGATATCCCAGTAGTCCACGCTGAAGCTGAGCGCGATGACATCGTCACGCGCATCCAGGCGGCCAAGATACTCGTTGGCGGCGGGGCAAAGCGGGCAGCCCTGGCTGGTGAAAAGCTCGATCAGCACGGGCCGCGCGGCCTGGTTCGCAGGCTCCTGCGCCGGTCCGCCCAGCAGCAGGCCGGCGAAAATCAGGCTGATGAATCCGCTGATCATGACTCCTAGATAGTCGCCCCTTCACTGACCCGCGAATCACATCGCTGTGACGCCGGGCCTCAGGCAGCGGCCAGGCGGCGCAGGACGTAATGCAGAATGCCCCCGTTCCGGTAGTATTCCAGCTCGTTCTCCGTGTCGATACGGGCGCGCGCTTTCGCCGTTTCGGTGCGGCCATCCGGGAAAGTGATAGTCACGTCCAGCTCTTCGCGGGGCTTGAGCGTCTCGATGCCGGCGACCGAGACCTGCTCGTCACCTGTCATGTTGAGCTCTTCCCAGCCGGTGCTTTCGAACTGCAGCGGCAGCACGCCCATGCCGATCAGGTTGGAGCGGTGGATGCGCTCGAAGCTCTGGGCAATCACGGCCTGGACGCCGAGCAGGCGCGTGCCCTTGGCCGCCCAGTCGCGCGAGGAGCCGGTGCCGTATTCCTTGCCGCCGATGATGACCAGCGGTGTGCCGGCCGCCTTGTAGTCCATCGCCGCGTGATAGATGTCAGCCTTCTCACCGCCCGGCCATTTCTTCGTGTACCCGCCTTCCAGGCCGTCGAACATGCGGTTCTTGATCCGGATATTGGCGAATGTGCCGCGCATCATGACTTCGTGATTGCCACGACGGGAGCCGTAGGAGTTGAAGTCACGCGGCGCGACCTGGCGTTCCTGCAGATAGGTGCCCGCCGGGCTGTCGGCCTTGATCGAACCGGCCGGCGAGATGTGGTCGGTGGTGATGGAATCGCCAAACAGGCCGAGAATGCGCGCATCGGTAATGCTGCCCGGCGTTTCGGCGTCCATCGACATGCCCTCGAAATAGGGCGGGTTCTGGATGTAGGTCGAAGTGGTATCCCAGTCATAGGTCTGGCCACCGGTGACCTCGATCCCGGCCCAGATATCATCACCCTTGAAGACGTCGGCATAACGCGACGCGAACATGTCGGGGGTGACGGCGGTGCGTACCGCTTCCTGGACTTCGGCCGTCGTCGGCCAGATTTCCTTCATGAAGACGGGTTCGTTTTCCTCGTCATAGCCGATCGGGTCGTTGAACAGGTCCACATTCATCGAGCCGGCAATGGCGTAGGCGACCACGAGCGGCGGCGACGCCAGGTAATTCGCGCGGACATCCGGGCTGATCCGGCCTTCAAAGTTGCGATTGCCTGACAGAACCGACGTCGCGACGAGATCGGCTTCCTTGATCGCCTTCGAGATCGGCTCCGGCAGCGGTCCGGAATTGCCGATGCAGGTCGTGCAGCCATAGCCGACGAGCTGGAATCCGAGCGCATCGAGATCGTCCTGCAGGCCCGCCTTGGCGAGATAATCGGTCACAACCTGCGAGCCCGGCGCCAGCGAGGTCTTGACCCACGGCTTCACTTTCAGGCCGCGCTTGAGCGCATTACGCGCCAAAAGGCCGGCGCCCAGCATGACGGACGGGTTGGAGGTGTTGGTACAGGAGGTGATGGCAGCGATCACGACATCGCCATGACCGATCGAGTATTCCGTGCCTTCCACCTTGGCGCGCTTGTGGGCTTCCGACATCTTGTCGAATTCCTCGTGCAGCACTCGCGCGAAATCGTCGGCCGCATTGTCCAGGGCAACCCGGTCCTGCGGGCGTTTCGGCCCGGCAAGCGAGGGCACGACTGTCGACAGGTCCAACTCGAGCGTATCGGTGAAGACCGGGTCGGCCTCGTATTCCGGACGGAAAAGACCCTGCGCCTTGGCATAGGCTTCGACCAGCTTCACGCGTTCCGGGTCGCGGCCGGTATCGGACAGATAGGTCAGGGTTTCATTGTCGATCGGGAAGAAGCCGCAGGTCGCGCCGTATTCCGGTGCCATGTTGGCGATGGTAGCCTCGTCGGCCAGCGACAGGTGATCCAGACCCTCGCCGAAGAATTCGACGAACTTGCCGACCACGCCCTTCTTGCGGAGCATCTGCACGATCATCAGCACGAGGTCAGTGGCGGTGGCGCCTTCCGGAAGCTTGCCGGTCAACTTGAAGCCCACGACTTCCGGGATCAGCATGGAAACAGGTTGGCCCAGCATGGCAGCTTCGGCCTCGATGCCACCGACACCCCAGCCCAGGACCGACAGGCCGTTCACCATTGTGGTGTGGCTGTCCGTGCCGACGAGCGTGTCCGGATAGGCGATGGTTTCGCCATTCTCTTCCCTGGTCCAGACGGTCTGGGCGAGGTATTCGAGATTGACCTGGTGGCAGATGCCGGTGCCCGGCGGGACCACGCGGAAATTATCAAAGGCGCTGGCACCCCATTTCAGGAATTTGTAGCGCTCGCCATTGCGCTCGTATTCGCGCTCGACATTCTTCTTGAAGGCTTCGGCCGAACCGAACACGTCCACCATCAGCGAGTGGTCGATGACGAGATCGACGGGCACGAGCGGATTGATCTTTTCCGGATCGCCGCCCAGCTCCTTGACGGCATCGCGCATCGCCGCGAGGTCGACCACGGCCGGAACGCCGGTGAAATCCTGCATCAGCACGCGGGCGGGGCGATAGGCAATCTCGGTCGTGGATTTGCGTTCATTGACCCATTTCGCCATGGCCTCGATATCGGATTTGGTGACCGTCGAGCCATCCTCGTTCCGAAGCAGGTTCTCGAGCAGAACCTTCAAAGAGGCGGGCAGCCTCGACACACCTTCAAGCCCGTTCTTTTCCGCTTCTTTCAGGTCGAAATAGACATAGGCCTTTCCGTCCACGTCGAGTTCGCGGCGGCAATTGAAGCTGTCGAGTGAAGCCATGGGGAGTTTCCTTATCGTTCGGAGCGCGACCGGTATCGCTGTTCAGCAATCCATTGCGCGCCTTTTAGACCCGGGCGCGCTTCGCTGCAATGCGTTGCTTGCGCCAATCTGCCTTGACCCTCGCGTCAGGCCGGGTGAAATCGCAGCCCATGACTTTGCCCGCCTTTCCGCCTGTTTCCCTTCAGGTTTCGAACGTGACGCTCGAGCGTGGCGGCATTCCACTCATCTCGGGGCTGGATCTGGCGTGTCGCGGCGGAGAGGCGCTTGTGCTTCTGGGCCGCAATGGTGTGGGCAAGACGACCTTCCTGCGGGCTCTGTCCGGCGTGCTCCGGCCGGCCTTGGGCAGCATCGCTTTCAACGAGGAAATCGCGCATCACTCCGCTCCGGCGCTCTGCGCCTTTCTTGGTCATGACAATGCGCTCAAACCGGATGAAACGCCGCGGCAATCGCTGGAATTCTGGTCGCACCTGTCCGGGGGTGAAGGCGCGATACGGGCGGCGATGGAAGCCATGGGCTTGCTGCCGCTGGCCGACCGGCCATCCCGGCGGCTCTCACAGGGCCAGAAAAGGCGGACGGCACTGGCCCGGCTCCTGGTGTTGAACCGCCCGGTCTGGCTGCTGGACGAGCCTGCTGCGCCGCTCGATGCAGACGGCCGGCAAAGGCTGGCGGATGCCGTGACCGCGCACCGCGCTGGCGGTGGACTGGTGATCGCGGCCACCCACCAGGCGCTCGACTGGCCCGATGCGCGCGTTCAGGAGCTAGCACGGTGAGGGCGGGCGCGGTTTTCCTGCGCGAGGCGCGCCTGGCCTTTGCCGGCGGGGGCGGCCCGGCAGCGCCGGCGGCTTTCTTCCTCGCCAGCCTGACTCTGGCCCCTCTGGCTATCGGGCAATCGCCGGAAACCCTGCAAGCCGCCGGACCGGGCGTGATCTGCTTTGCCGCCTTGCTGGCCGTTCTGCAGGGCGCGGAGAAGCTGTTCGGCGAAGATGTCGCCGACGGGACGCTCGAGGCCTATGCGCTCAGCGGCCTGCCGCTTTCAATCATTGCGCTGGCCAAGGTGCTGGGGGCGGCGCTGGCGACATTGTGGCCTTTGCCGCTGGTGGGCCTGGGCGCGGGTATCGCTTTCGGCCTACCGTTGTCGTCGGCAGCGATCCTGTCCATCTCGCTGGCGGCGGCCATTCCCGGCCTGGCTTTTCTCACGGCGCTGGCCGGCGCGCTCGCTGCCGGCGCAAGGCGGGGCGGGCTGGTGATTGCCCTGATCGCAGCCCCGCTCGCCATTCCGCTGATGATTTTCACAGCCACAGCCGGCCGGGCTTCGCTCACCGGCGATCCGGCCGCCATGGCCAATTTCATGTTGACCTGCGCGGTCAGCCTGTTCCTCACGGCACTTTCGCCCTTCGCCATTTCGGCAGCGTTGAAAGCGCGGCTGGAATAGCGGCCCTCCCTGTGCTTCTATTCGGTCCATGATCCTGACATTCATAACCGCTCTCTCGCTGACCGCCGGAATTGCCCAGCAGGCAGAAACAGAAGCTGTTCCGCCGCCTGCCGAGGAACGGATCGAAGCCAGTCTCCCGGATGTCTATTTCTACGGCGTCTCGATCGATGCCGGTCTGGAGGACTGGCCGGATGTGCTGGCCGCCATCCGCGCCGAGGAAGTGGCGTCGCTGACGGAATTCGCAGCGCAAGCCGTTGCCGATCACCAGGCCTGGGTGGGCGATGCGCCCGGCTGGAGCTGGAACGAATGGTCCAGCAACACCGAGATTTCCATCACGCTGGCGAATTCGCAGGTCGTCAGTCTCGACCGGCGGACGTCATTCTACACGGGCGGAGCCCATCCCAACCAGGCCATCACGCCGATTGTCACGCTGACCGGACAGTATGATCCGGCGGGATTGCGAGATCTGATTGCGAATACGTCGGCTGAATCGCCTGCCATGACGGCGCTGTTCTATGCGGTCTATCGCGAGTTGATGGCGCTCAAGCGCGAACGCCTGGGCGTGGATTTCGACGAAGCCATGGAACGCGAAACCTGGCTGGCGCCGCTCGCCGCCGAGCCGGATGCCTTTCCCGGTTTCACATTGATCCCCAACGAAGCCGGCGATGCGGCGGCGGGGCTGATGTTCCACTTCGAACCCTATGCCGTCGGTTCCTATGCGGAAGGGTCCTATGACGTTCCGGTGCCCTTGTCGGTTTTCCGGGACTATCTGACCCCGGACTGGGCCGAGATATTTTCAGGCCAGCCGGTCCGCGCGGTGCTGACCGAGCCGGGAGATTCGCTTGAGCCGATCATTCCGGAAGGCGAATGAGTCCTGCGTCCATCTGGCGCTTGCCCGCCGGATGAAGCCACGCTAACGCGTTCAACCGACATGTTCAGCTATCTCGCCAATCCGAAACGCTTTGAAGCCTTTGCCCGCATCGCCATTCCCGTTTGCGGCGGCTTGGCGTTGATTCTGATCGCGGCCGGCCTCTGGTATGGGCTCTTCAACTCGCCGCCGGACCGGTTCCAGGGCGATACGATCCGCATCATGTATGTCCACGTGCCGGCGGCCTGGCTCGGGCTGGCGATCTATTTCGCGCTCGCCATCGCCAGTTTCATCTTCTTCATCTGGCGGCATAACCTGGCGGACGTCGCGGCGGTCTCGATGGCGCCGGTCGGGGCTGTTTTCGCCGCCCTGTGCCTGGTGTCCGGTTCGATCTGGGGCAAACCGACCTGGGGCACATGGTGGGTCTGGGATGCCCGGCTCACCTCGATGCTGATCCAGTTCCTGCTTTTCCTTGGCTACATGGCTTTGCGCGCGGCAATCGAGGACGACAAGCTGGCCGCCCGGTCAGGCGCCATCCTCGCCATGGTCGGGCTGATCAACCTGCCCGTGGTGCGTTTCTCGGTCGAATGGTGGGACGGAATGTTGCACCAGGGCGCGACGGTTTTCCGCATGGACGGCCCATCGATACACGGCAGCCAGCTGCTGCCGCTGCTTTTGATGGCGGCAGGCTTCACCTTCATGGCGGCCTGGATGGTGCTCTATCGCATGCGAACCGCGGTCATGGCGCGCAAGGCGGCGAATCTGCAAAAATTGCGGGAGGCAAAGGCGTGAGCGGCGTAATCGAACCCGGTGCCTATATGGAGTTCGTCTGGTCGGCTTATGGGCTGACAGCACTCGGTGTGGCCGGGCTGTTCATATTCATCCTCGCTGAGCGTGCGGGCGCGAAGAAAAAGCTGGCGCGGGAAGACGACGAGGCCGGACAGTGAACTGGCTCCGGGTAATTCCGGTTATCATGCTCTTCGCGCTGGCCGGTGTGCTCGCTTTTGCCCTGCTCACGCGGGATGACAGCGGGCAGACAGACCGGCTGGTCGGCGAGCCCGTGCCGGAGTTTTCCTTGCCGGCGCTGGACGGGCAGTCCGGTTTTACGCCGGCCGCGCTGCGCGGACAGGCTTATCTGCTGAATGTCTGGGGGTCCTGGTGCCCGCCCTGCGAGGTGGAACATCCGCGGCTGGTGGAATTGTCCGGCACGGGCATTCCCGTTTACGGCATTGCCTGGCGGGATACGGACGCGAATGCCAATGCATTCCTCAACCGGCTTGGCAATCCGTTTCGCGGCGTGGTCATGGACCGGTACGGGGAAGCGGTCATCGAGCTTGGCGTGACCGGCGCTCCGGAAACATTCGTGATCGATTCCGAAGGTGTGATCCGGGCGCGATGGTCAGGGCCCTTGACCGACGAGGTGATCGACCGGGTCATCCTCCCGGCATTCGAAGGTGCCCGCTAGCCGTCCTTCTTCTTGGCCTTCTTCTTGGCCTTTTTCTTCGCCTTTTTCTTGGCTTTTTTCTTGGCCTTCTTCTCGGCTTCCTTCAGCTTTTTCAGCTCGGCCTTGGCCTTGGCTTCATCCGCCTCGATCGTCATGGCGATCCGGCTCAGTGTCACCAGGAAGCTGGCGCGCTTGTTCTTGGGCAGGGAATCGAGAATCGCTGCGTCTGCAGACCGGGCGCCGGGCAAGGCGCGCTCATACATTGCGCGGCCTTCTTCGGTCAGATGAATGGCATTGGCACGGGCATCGCCTGCAACGGATTGGCGGCTGATGAGCCCTTTCTTGGCCATGCGAGACACGAGCTCGGCGAGCGTGGAACGGTCGATGCCGGTCTCGCGTACCAGGTCAGTCTGGGTCGGGCCGTCCTTGGCCGCGGTTGCGGCGAGTACGGCGAACTGGCGCTGGGTGATCTTGTCGCCGGCAGACAGGTTGCGGGCGAAGCGTTCGGCGGCAAATTGCTGGGCGCGGTGCAGCAACTGGCCGGGCGATTGCGACAGGTCGAAGCTCTTGTCGTCACCCATGTCCGCCTCCCCTCGTTCCAAGGCGGGCACCACCATAACGGCTGAGTGTCACGGATCAATGACATTGATCCGGGGACGGAGTGTCCAGTCAGGAAGCGGCGGTTTCGTCTTCTTCGGCGGGTTGATGGCGGAGCGCGATCGGGATGTTTGCAAGCGCAAAGAGGAATGTCAGCGCCATGATGGCGAGCTTGCCATTCGCCCACACGCCTTCGCTCCATGCGAGGGCCGGAAACCAGCGCGAGCTTTCCGCAACCACGGAATCATTGATATGCCGCCAGAGGAATTCATTGATGAAGGCGAGAAGCTGGAAAAACAGCGCCCAACGCACGGCGAGGATCCACCAGACGCGTTCGGGCAGGGTGAAAACCGAACCGAACAGGGCTTTCCAGACATTGAAGCCGAATGCGAAGCTTCCGAGAATGGCGACGGAATAGATCAGATTGATGATTGTTGGCTTGATGTAGACAAAAATGGGATCCTGCAGCCAGATCGTCATGCCTCCAAAGGAGAGAACGATCACGGCCGAAACCACCAGCATGGGCGGGAAGCGTTTCTGCACGATTGCGGCGTAGGCGAGGGCCAGGGCGATAGCCGCCATGAAAACGCCGGTCGCCCAGTAGATGGCTTGGTCGTGCGCGAGGCGGCGGCCGACATTGTAAACCACGATAAAGGCGATGACGGGTCCGACATCGGTCAGCAGCTGGGCACCCTGTCCGGCGGTTTTTCTGGCCTGGCTCATCGCGTTCTCCTCGTGGGCTATCCGACTTGAAGTATTACGAGCCCGGCGGCAAGGCAGATTGCCAGCGCGGCGAGGTGGTGCCGGTCCACACCCTGTTCAGGCCTCGTCCAGACCGGCCAGAGCCCGGGAAAAGGCGGTGGCATCGAAGGTCTGCAGGTCATCTATGCCTTCGCCAATGCCGATGGCGTGGATGGGAAGCGCGAATTTCTCGGCCACCTGAACAAGGGCGCCGCCCTTGGCCGTGCCGTCCAGCTTGGTCATGATCAGGCCGGTCACGCGGGCGGCCTCGAGGAAAGCTTCGGCCTGTGACATGGCATTCGAGCCGACGGTCCCGTCGAGCACGAGGATGACCTTGTGGGGCGCGGTCTCGTCGACTTTGCCGATGACACGGACAATCTTGCGCAATTCGTCCATGAGCTCGGCACGGTTCTGCAGGCGGCCGGCGGTGTCGATCAGCACGCAATCGAGGTTTTCGCGACGGGCCCGCTGGATCGCATCGAAAGCCAGACCCGCGGCGTCGGCGCCAAGCTCCCGGCGTTCGACCGGGACACCGGCGCGTTCGCCCCAGACCACGATCTGTTCCACCGCGGCAGCGCGGAAGGTGTCGCCCGCAACGAGCAGTGGCGATCTGCCATCGCGTTTCAGCTTTGCGGCGATCTTGCCAAGGGTCGTGGTCTTGCCGGATCCGTTCACGCCGACGAACAGGACCACTTCGGGCCGGGTTTCTGTCCCGATGTCGAGCGGGGATTCCAGAGGCGCGAGCGTTTCGGCATCCAGCTTCTTCTTGGTGAAAACCGCGGACACGCTCTCGGCAATCCCGCTGGACGAGCGCCGCAGACCGGCTGCCAGCCGGGAAAAGAAGCCCTTCTTTTTGGGCTTTTCGTCGCTCATGCCGGTTCTCCGGTCAATTCCCTGCCATCATGACCGGTGATCCGGATCGGCAGAATGGCGCCCGGTCGGGCTGTGCGGGTCTCTACACGGATTGCCGCGAAATTGGGAGCCCGCGCAAATCCGGGCTTCTCCACAAGCGCCTGCTGCGTGCTGCCGACCATGGAGGACAGATGGACATCGAGCGCTGCCGTGGCTTTTTCGCGCAGCCGGGCCGCCCGTTGCTTGACGATTTCCCGGTCGAGTTGCGGCATGCGGGCTGCCGGCGTGCCGGGTCGCGGCGAGAAGGGAAAGACGTGAAGATAGGCCAGATTGCATTCGTCTACGAGGCGGAGCGTGTCCTCGAACATCTCCTCGGTCTCGGTCGGGAAGCCGGCAATGAGGTCGGCGCCGAACGCCATGTCCGGCCGTGCCGCTTTCAAGCGTTCGCACAAGGCGATTGCGTCCGCCCGCAAATGCCGGCGTTTCATGCGCTTGAGGATCATGTCCGACCCGGCTTGCAGCGAGAGGTGCAAGTGCGGCGCAATGCGGCGCTCGCCCGTGACCGCATCGAACAGGGCGTCGTCGATCTCGATCGCATCGATCGAGGACAGGCGGAGCTGAGGCAGGTCTGGACACTGCCTCAGAATGGCCTGGACGAGGCGGCCGAGCTTCGGCTGCCCTGGCAGATCGGCGCCCCAGCTGGTGAGGTCGACGCCGGTGAGCACGATCTCCTGATGGCCGGTGCCGACCAATGTCTTCACTTGATCAACGACATCTCCGGCGGGCACGGAGCGGCTGTCGCCGCGGCCATAGGGGATGATGCAGAAGGTGCAGCGATGATCGCAGCCGGTCTGGACCTGGACGTAAGCGCGGGCGCGTCCGTCCAGCCCGTCCACGAGATGTCCCGCGACCTCCCGGACCTGCATGATGTCGGAAACCTGCTTTTTGGTTTCACCGCCGAGCAGGATGTGAGGACGGAAGGTCTCGGCCTTCATCTTGTCGGCATTGCCGATGACGCGGGTGACCTCCGGCATGTTGGCGAATTCGTCGGGATTTACCTGGGCGGCGCAGCCGGTCACGATGATCGGTGCGTCCGGATTGGCGCGCCGCGCCTTGCGGATGGCCTGCCGGGCGGACCGTACGGCCTCGCGCGTCACGGCGCAGGTATTGACGATGATGGCGCCGGAAAGCCCGGCCTCGCGGGCATGGCCGCGCATCACTTCGCTCTCCCAGGCGTTCAGCCGGCAGCCGAAGGTGAGAATGTCATTCCCGCCTTCCTCCGCCGGGGAGTCCGGCGGCGAGGTATGAACGTCCTGATCCGACATGAAGCGCCTAAGTGGTGGAAAGCAGGGGGCGGGTCAAGCGATGCTACCGTGCCAGTTTCCCCGAAATCACATAGGCGAGGAGATCCACGACCTGCCCCGGCTCGGTGCAGGTCGCCAGGGCCGCTGCATCAACTTCCTTCATGGCATGGGTCAACGCGTCATCGCGCAGGGTGATGATCGTCGTGCCGGTCGCGGCGGCATAGCCGGCATCGAATGCGGCATTCCATTGACGGTATTTGTCGCCAAAACGGACGACGACGATGTCGGCCCGTTCGATCAGCGTGCGGGTGCGGATGGCGTTCAGTTTCGCACCCTTGTTGTCGCGCCAGAAGGGCTTGTCTTCCTCGCCGAGGATGACGGCGCCGCAATCGTCGGAATCCTCATGCACTGTCACCGGGCCGACAAAGTCCACCGGGAGCGATTTCTGACTTGCGCCGCTGATGATCTGTTCGCGCCAATCGGTGTGGATCTCGCCGGACAGATAGATGGTCCATCTCGCTTCGGTCATGCGGGTCTACTCCAGTTCCACTTCGCCTTCATCCTCAACGGCGCCTTCCAGCCAGACATGATTGTTGGCCCGCCAGTCGACTTTCAGTTCGCCGCCATCAACCCGGGCTGTGCAGGTGCGATCCAGAACACCTTTGCGATGACCGGCAACAATTGCCGCGGCCGCGCCAGTACCGCAGGCTTTTGTCAGGCCGGCACCCCGCTCCCAGACCCGCAGCCGGATCCGGTCGCGGGCAAGAATCTGCATGAAGCCGGCATTGACGCGCTCGGGAAAGAGAGGGTCGGTCTCGATGCGGGGGCCGAATGTCTCGACCGGGAACGATTCCAGATCAGCCACTTCGAAGACCACGTGCGGATTGCCCATGGAAACCGCTCCGGGGCTGTCGATGCGCAGACCGCCGGCCTCGAGTGCAAAATCGAGGGCCACCGTGTCCATGTTCCTGGCCAAAGGGATATCCTGCCAACCCGTGCATGCCGGGCCGAGATCGACGCTCACCCGGAGCGGGCCAATCCGCGTTACGCCGGTGACGCCATATGCGGCATCCAGTGATGCCGTGGTCTGGCCAGCCTCGCGCATCAGATACCAGCCCGCGCACCGCGCGCCATTGCCGCAAGCGCCGACCTCGCCGCCATCCCGGTTCCAGATCCGGTAGCGCGCATCGGCTTTCGAGCTGGGCTCGAGCAGCAGGACCTGGTCGAAGGTATGGTGATGCGCCCACCGCGCGATGCGGCCGGGATCGATTTGCACCGGTTTTGACCGGCCATCGATCAGCAGGAAAGCGTTTCCCGTCCCGTTCATCTTCAGCGCGCGCATGGCAGTATCCTTACAGGGTTTAACTTGAATCCGCACGGGTCCGCGCTAGGGATACGAACAGCGATATTTGGGGAGCAATACACATGCTGCAACGCTTTTTGACGGCCACGGCGGTGGGAGCCCTTCTGGTGGCCTGTTCGCCGGACACGCCGGACACGGACATGACGGAAACGGAAACCGAGATGACGGATGCCGCGGATATGACGGAAATGGCTGAAGCAGACAGCCAGGACGAACGCGACATCGTCCAGGTCGATCCGGAAAACGATCCGCGCGTCTGGCTAGAGGAAGTCGAAGGCGAACGCGCTCTGGAATGGGTGGAAGGCCAGAACGAACGTACTTTCGAGCGTCTGCAAGGCGATCCGCGCTACCAGGACCTCTATGACGCGGCACTGGAAATCTATCAGAGCAATGACCGCATTGCGTATGGCTCCTACCAGAATGGCTATATCTGGAATTTCTGGCAGGACGCGCAGAATACGCACGGCCTGTGGCGCCGCACCAGCCTAGAAAGCTATCTCTCCGACAATCCGGAATGGGAGGTCGTGCTCGATCTCGACGCTCTGGCCGAGGAAGAGGGCGTGAACTGGGTCTGGCAGGGCTCGAACTGCCTGAGCCCGGATTATCGCCGCTGCATCATCACCCTGTCCGACGGCGGACAGGATGCCTCCGTGCGCCGGGAGTTCGATCTTGAAACCCGGACTTTTGTCGAGGACGGGTTCATTTCGCCGGAAGCCAAGGGCGGCATCAGCTGGGTAGACGAAAACACGGTCCTGTTCGGCTTTGCGACGACGGAAGAGAATTCCACGACCTCCGGATACCCGGTCGCCGTTTACCGCTGGGAGCGCGGCACATCGTGGGAAGACGCGACCGAAATCCTGCGCGGTGATCGCGAGGATGTCGGCGTGTTTGCTTTCCGTGCCGAGGATAATGCCGGCAACACTTACCTGATGGCCTCGGAAGCCGACACCTTCTTCGAGACGACCTGGTGGTATCTGCCGGAAGATGGCGAACCGGTCTCCTTGCCGATTCCGGCCCGTTCGTCGATTTCCGGCCTTTATGACAACCAGCTCCTGTTCACGCTGGAAGAGGAATGGGATCGCGGCAATGGCGAGACCTATCCCCAGGGCGCGCTCTTGTCGTTCGACATGGGCGAGTTTGTTGCGAGTGGCGAAATCGGCGCGGTGGCCACGGTCTTTGTGCCAGGTCCGCGCCAGTCGATTGGCGGGGTCGGTATTTCCCGCAACACGGTCCTGATCCAGGTCGACGACAATGTCGTGGGACAGCTCTGGCGTTTCGATTTTAATGGTTCGGACTGGTCGTCCAGCCAGATCGATACCCCGCAAAACCTGACGCTGGGCCTGTTCGGCACCAGCGTTCACCACGATCTCGCCTTCCTCAATGCCGAAGGCTTCCTGACCCCGGACTCGCTCTATCTCGTCGATGCTGAGGCCGGGACGGTCGAGGTCGCGGCCTCGCAGCCGGAATGGTTCGATGACAGCGATCTTGTCGTGGAACAACTGGAAGCGGAATCCACTGACGGGACCATGATCCCCTATTTCGTCGTCCGGCATCGCGACACCGTTATGGACGGTTCGACGCCGACCCTGCTCTACGCCTATGGCGGGTTCCAGGTCTCGATCCAGCCGAGCTATTCGGGTGTGCGTGGCCGGCTCTGGCTGGAGCGCGGTGGTGCCTATGTCGTGGCCAATATCCGCGGCGGCGGCGAATTCGGCCCGGCCTGGCACCAGGCCGGCCTGATGATGAATCGCCAGCGGATCTATGACGATTTGATCTCGGTGGCGGAACAGCTGATCGAGGACGGGCTGACCAGCCGCGAGCATCTGGGCGTCTATGGCGGATCGAATGGCGGCCTGCTGACCGGCGTCATGTACACGCAGCGCCCGGATCTCTGGGGCGCGGTCGTGTCTGCCGTGCCGCTGCTCGACATGCTGCGTTATCACATGCTGCTCGCCGGGGCGTCCTGGATGGGCGAGTACGGCGATCCGAATGACCCGGACGAGGGCGGATTCCTGCGCTCGATTTCACCGTACCACAATGTGGCGACGAATCTCGATTACCCGGAGATCTACCTGTTCACCTCGACCAAAGATGACCGCGTGCATCCGGGCCATGCCCGCAAAATGGCGCACCTGCTCGAAGAGCTCGGTCATTCCTATCTCTATTATGAAAACACCGAAGGCGGGCACTCCTCGGCGGCCAATCTGGCCGAGAGCGCACGCCGTGATGCATTGCTTTACACCTTCCTCAGCCAGCGGCTGATGGATAGCGAGTAGGCGCGATCGGCATGTTGAAACGAGGCCCCGGAGCGTTGCTCCGGGGCTTTTTTCTAGACGACACCCTTGAGTGTTTCGGAGATCAGCCGCGCTTCTTTCTCTCGGGCCGAGCCCTTGCGCCAGGCGATGCCGATTTCCCGGCCGATAATGGCGGGCGTGAACGGTTTCACGACCAGGTCGAGGCCATCCGTGACACCGCCCTCGACGGCAAGTCGCGGCAGCAGGGTTGCCCCGAGGCCGGACTTCACCATCTGGGCCAGCGTGTGCAGGCTGGTGGCGGCAAAGTCCGAACGGGAGG
>CBDUFA010000001.1:0-21387 GCA_965366295.1 uncultured Hyphobacterium sp. | reverse complement strand
CCGGCGCCATCTCGCAATTGCGCCAGCTGATCGAGCGTGTCGGGCCGACGAACAGCCGCGTTCTGATTTCCGGCCCTGCCGGAAGTGGCAAGGAAGTCGTGGCACGCCTGATCCATGCGCGGTCGCCACGTGCCAAGGCGCCTTTCATAGCCGTGAACGCGGCCGGAATGGAGCCGGATCGCGTTGAGGAAATCCTGTTCGGTGCCGAGAATGAACAGGGCCTGGTCACCCAGATCGGTCTTCTGGAGCGCGCCCATGGCGGTACGCTCTTCTTCGACGAGATCGGCGACATGCCGGTGGCAACCCAGAACAAGCTGTTGCGCATGCTGGTCGATTCCAGCTTCCGGCGTCTCGGCGGCAGCGCCGATGTGCGCATCAATGCGCGGGTTATCTCGTCATCGTCCCGGAATTTGCGTGATCACATCGCCGGGGGACATTTCCGCGAGGATCTCTATCACAGGCTGGCCGTTGTTCCGGTCGATGTGCCCGGCCTGTCCGAGCGGCGCGAGGACATCCCGCTTCTGGTCGAGCATTTCCTCTCGCGGATTACGTCGTATTCCGGGCTCCCCAAGCGGGAAATCGGTGAAGATGCCATGGCCGCACTCCAGGCCCATGACTGGCCCGGCAATGTGCGCCAGCTGCGAAACAATGTGGAGCGCCTGCTGATCCTGGCCTCCGGCAATGAAGAAGGGCCGATCACGCTCGATTCGCTGCCATCCGAGGTCGCCGGCCGCGAAACCGATGAAACCGGATTTGACGCGGAGCGGATGATCGCCCTTCCGCTTCGCGATGCACGCGAGAAATTTGAACGCGAGTACCTGAAATCACAGATCAATCGCTTCGGCGGCAATATTTCCCGCACCGCGGCCTTCATCGGCATGGAACGCTCCGCCTTGCATCGCAAGCTCAAGTCTTTAGGGGTAAATACCTCTGAGGCCCGCTCGGATGGCGAGCTCGCCGACGAATAAGGAATTGACGCCATGAAGGCTGTCGTTTGTGGGGCAGGGCGCGTCGGATACGGTATCGCCAAGGCGCTTTCCCGCGAAGGGAATGCGGTGACCGTCGTCGACTGGTCGTCGGAACTTATCGCCCAGATCACCACCGATCTCGATGTACGCGGTATTGTCGGCCACGGATCCCATCCCGAGGCACTCGAGCGCGCAGGCGCTGCCGATGCCGAGTTGCTGGTCGCGGTCACACACTCCGACGAAACCAACATGATCGCCTGCCAGGTAGCACACTCGCTGTTCAAGACACCGATGCGGATCGCACGTGTGCGGGCGCAGCCCTACCTCGATCCCGCTTGGCGCGGGTTATTCTCGACCGGCAATTTGCCGATTGACGTGGTCATTTCGCCGGAACTCGAAGTCGGCCGCGCCATCCTGCAACGGGTGGAAACGCCGGGTGCGTTTTCCAGCTCGCTGTTTGCTGGCGGCCGCGTGCAGCTGCTCGGCATCCGCATGGATGAAGAAAGCCCGGTGGCCGGCTCCTCGATCGAGCAGATTCGCGAGATTTTTCCCGATCTGCGCCTTTCGCTTTGTGGCGTGAACCGGGACGGCAAGCTGTTCGTGCCGACCGTATCAGATCCATTACTGGCCGATGACGAGATTTATATCTCCATCGAACCGGCCATGCTGGAGCGTGCACTGCAGATTTTCGGCCAGCAAACCGAGAAGGTGCGCCGGGTCGTGATTATCGGTGCCGGCAATATCGGCGTGTATGTCGCTCGCGCGCTCGAACGGCTGGGCCATGTCAAAGTGCGGCTGATCGAGGCCGACAAGAAACGCGCGGAGAGTGCGGCAGACCAGCTCAAGAAGACGGTCGTTTTGCATGGTGACGGGCTGACGCCGGATCTTTTGCGCGAGGCGGGGGTGGACCGGGCCGAGCTGGTGATCTGCGTGACCAATGACGACAAGGTCAATCTGCTCAGTTCGGTCATGGCCAAACGGGAAGGGGCCGGACGGTCCATCTGCCTGGTCAATGAACAGGCCTTCGAACCCCTGCGCGACCCGCTGGAAGTCGATGCCTTTATCGATCCGCGAACGACGACGGTCTCGACCATTCTCCAGCATATCCGCCGCGGCCGGATCACGGGGCTGCAGAGCATTGCCGGCGGGATCGCCGAAGCGCTGGAAGGGGTCGTGTTGGCGACCTCGCCACTCCTCGGCAAGTCGATCGACGATTTGGAATTGCCCGACAATGTCACGATCGGTGCGCTTGTGCAGGCCGGCAAGATCTACATGCCCGGTGACAATACCATTGTGAAGGAAGGCGATCGGATGCTGCTGTTCGCAGAATCCAATGCCGTGCCGAAGGTCGAGCGCCTGTTCCGCGTCAGCCTGGATTACTTCTAGACCGGATGCGATCGCTCTCCTTTCTCAGGCCGCTGGGGCAGACCTGGGCCGGGCTGGGCCTGCTATTTCTCATTATTGCTGCCGGCACACTCATGGCGGGGTCATATCTGGCCGCGCAGGCCTTCCTGATCACGGCTGGCATGCTCGGATTTGCTGGCGGATTGATCTGGTCGGCCTCGGCCGGCGTGAAGCTGATCGCCCAGGCCGCCGAGGCCTCGGCCTATGTCATGGCGTTGTGGGCGATCACGCCGCTATTCCTGATCGTGCCCTTTATCCTGCTGGTGCCCGACCTGACCTATCTGCAGGCGGTCTTTGAAGCCTATTCGGCGCTGACGACGACCGGCGCGATCATGGTCGCACCAGAAAATGTGCCCGACACGATCATCTTCTGGCGCTGCCTGCTGAGTTTTCTCGGCGGCTTTCTCACCCTGATGACCGCAGCCGGTGTCCTCGCGGCCTTCGACCGCAGCGGGCTCGAGCTCCAGAAGTCGATCCTGCTGACGGTCGACCGGGAGAATATTTTCTCCAATCTCCATATTGCAGCAATCCGGATCGGATCGATCTATTGCGGCCTGGCAGTGCTCGGTTTCCTGGCCTTGCTAATCACGGGAGTGCCGGTATTCGAAGCCGTGTGCCTGGCGCTCGCCGGCATCTCGACCGGCGGCTACACCGTGACATCCGGGGCTCTGGACGGGCAGGTGCCGATGGCGGCCATCGCGGCTCTGGCGGTGATCACCTTTGTGGCGTCCACGAATATCGCCTTCCTCCGTTCACTGGTCACGCGCGATGATTTCCGGGTCGATATCGACATCATCGCCATGGTCGTCATGGTGTTGGCGCTCGCTGCGCTTTTCCTGGTCGGGACCGGCGGCGAGGCGGGCCCGCTCCCGGCGATCGCTGATGCCATCTTCGTGGTCTCGACGACCGGCTTTACCGCCGAGAATTCAGCGGGCCACGTGCCACTGGCGGCCGTGCTGGCGGCGATCATCGGGGGTTCGGTTGCTTCAACGGCGGGCGGGCTGAAGATTTCGCGGCTCGTCATCCTGTCGCGCACGGCGCTCGTCGAGCTGGCGCGGATGGCGCACCCGTCCGGCGTGGTCAGCGTGAAATATCACGGTCACAAGGCCGAGAACACGGCAATGCTGGCGCTTTGGACCACTGTCCTGGGTTATATCGGCTTCATCGCGATTGGCGTTGTCATGTTGTCATTGCTCGGTGAACCGTTCGAAGGTGCCTGGAGCGCGGCGACGACCGCGCTCGCGAACGCCGGGCCGCTTCACGATCAATTGTCGCCGGCGCATGCCTGGGCTGATCTGTCACATATCTCGCAAGCCTATATCATTGTCCTGATGGTGCTGGGCCGGCTGGAAGTCCTGGCCGGCCTTGCGGCCATCGCCGCCCTGTTCCGGAGGTTCTAGCCGTCCATGTCGCGCATCGCCTATGTCAACGGACAATTCGTGCCGCACCGCGAAGCCCGAATCCATATCGAGGACCGCGGCAACCAGTTTGCCGATGCGGTTTACGAGGTCTGGGGCGTGAAGGATGGCGCCCTGATGGACTATGATGGTCATATCACACGCTTGCATCGCTCGTTGGGCGAACTTCGAATTGCCTCCCCGATGAGCGATGCGGCGCTGACCGCCATCCTGCATCGCATGGTCACCCTCAATCATGTCCGCAACGGGCTGGTCTATCTCCAGGTATCCCGCGGCCAGGCCCGCCGCGATCATGCCTTCCCGAAAAAGCCGGTATCACCCGGGGTCATGATCACGGCCAAATCCATCGACATGGCCAAGGCCGACCAACGAGCCGCAGACGGAATCCCGGTGATCACGCGCCCGGACATTCGCTGGCGGCGGCGGGACATCAAGACAGTTTCACTCCTGCCCAACGTTCTGGCCAAGCAGGAAGCCGTGGAATCCGGCGCGGCGGAGTGCTGGATGGTGGACGAGGACGATCTTGTCACCGAAGCGACGGCGTCCAATGCCTGGATTGTCACGCCCGAAGGCCAGCTGGTCACGCGTCCGGCCGACCACGACATTCTCAACGGAATCACGCGCCGCGCGATATTTGTGCTCGCCAAAGCCGCAGGACTGACCGCCGAAGAGCGCGCCTTCAGCGTGGAGGAAGCGAAAAACGCGCGCGAAGCCTTCATCACCTCGGCGTCCATGTTCCTGACGCCGGTCGTGTCGATCGATGGTCAGTCGGTCGGAAATGGCCATCCCGGCAGCTTTTCCTTGCAGCTGCGCGAGTCTTATGTTGCAACTGCGAAGGATCGTTCACGCAAGCGTGTGGCCCGGCCCCGGACGTGGCTGGTTGCGCGCGGACGCGAACACGCACAGAATTAACGCCACAAGAACAAGAACAGGTGGAGCAAGCCAATGTCTGGCGACCGCAAGAGCAACAACTTACAGGACGTTTTTCTCAACTCCGTCCGCAAGACCAAGACGCCGCTGACGATTTTTCTCGTCAATGGCGTCAAGCTCCAGGGCGTTGTGACCTGGTTTGACAATTTCTGCCTGCTCCTGCGCCGTGATGGACAGTCGCAGCTTGTCTACAAGCATGCGATCTCAACGATCATGCCGTCCGCGCCCGTCTCGCTTTTCGAGGCCGAGCAGGATGATGAGGACAGCGAAGCTTGATCGAAACTGAAACGCCCGCCGACAAGGCGATCGTGATCCGCGCCCTTCTGGGGCCGCATGACCCCGAGGAAGACGCACGCCTGGAAGAGGCGACCGGCCTGGCAGAGGCGCTCGGCCTGGACGTTATCGAGAGTTTGTTTGCCCCGGTCCGGAAAATCGATCCGGGCCGCTTTTTCGGTCGCGGCAAGCTCGAGGAAATGGGCGCTTATATCGCTTCGCTCGGCACTGAGGTTGCCATCGTCGATGCGGCGCTTTCGCCCGTGCAACAACGTAATCTTGAAAAGGCCTGGAAGGTGAAGGTCGTCGATCGGACTGGCCTGATCCTGGAAATCTTCGGACTGCGCGCCCGGACCAAGGAAGGCCGCCTCCAGGTCGAGCTGGCGCGGCTGGCCTATGAACGGTCACGCCTGGTCCGGACCTGGACACACCTGGAGCGTCAGCGCGGCGGGCAGGGCTTCATGGGTGGTCCCGGTGAAACCCAGATCGAGGCCGACCGCCGGATCCTGGCCGACAAGATGTCCCGTTTGCGCAAGGAACTCGAGGAGGTCCGCCGCACCCGCGCCTTGCACCGCAAGACCCGCAAGACCGCGCCATATCCGATGGTCGCGATTGTCGGCTACACGAATGCTGGCAAGTCCACGCTGTTCAACCGGATCACGGGGGCAGGGGTGTTCGCCAAGGACATGCCGTTTGCCACGCTGGATACCACCGTGCGGGGGTTTCGCACCCCTGCCGGCACGCAATTGCTGTTGTCGGACACGGTGGGCTTCATCACCGATTTGCCGACAGAACTGGTGGCGGCGTTCCGGGCCACGCTGGAAGAGGTTCGCGAGGCCGACATCATCATCCATGTCCTTGATGTTTCAGCCGTTGATTTCGAAACCCGCCGGCGCGAGGTCGAAGCCATACTCGATGCAATAGATGCTGGCAGTGAACACGGACAGCCGGTGATCGAGGTCTTCAACAAGATCGATCTCTGGCAGGATGATGACGAGCTTGAACTCGACACCTTGTCCCGCTTGCCACGCAAGAGCGACGATGCCGTTTGCGCCATCTCTGTTTCGGCCCAGACCGGTGAGGGGATCGACCGTCTGCTTGCTGCAATCGACCGCACGATGGCGGAAAAATCGGTCGTGTTGAACGTCACCGCCGGCGTGCGCGATCACAAGGCGATTGCCTGGCTGCACGAGCACGGCGCGGTGATTTCCGAGCGGGTTGACGATGAAGGCGTCACCTTTGCGGTCGCCCGGCTGTCGCCCGAAGTGGCGGGCCGCTTTGCTTCGCTTTTTCCGGGCCTTGCCCCCGGATTTGAAGACGCGGTCTAGTCCCGCTCACGCGCCTTGGCTTCGTTCCATAATGCTTCCATGTCTTCGAGGGAGGTCTCGCGTATATTCCCACCGCGTGCCTTGAGCGTGGTCTCGATGTAGCGGAAGCGGCGCTCGAATTTCGCATTCGCCCGGCGCAACGCGGCTTCGCCATCGATCTTCGCCTTGCGCGCCAGGTTGGCGCAGACGAAAAGCAAATCGCCGAGCTCGTCCTCGACCCTGTCCGGATCGCCGCCCGCCAGGGCTTCGCGGACCTCTTCGGTCTCCTCGTCGAGCTTTTCCAGCACGCGTTCGGCTGTGGGCCAGTCAAACCCCACGGTTCCGGCCCGTTTCTGAAGTTTCTGCGCCCGTTTCAGACCGGGCAGGGCGAGGGGGACATCATCCAGCAACCCGTCTGATCCGGTCTTTGCCTTGCGCTCCCGCGCCTTGAGATTCTCCCAGTCGAGGGTCTGCTCGGCGCTGTCGGCATAGGACTTGTCGCCAAAGACGTGCGGATGGCGGCGCACCATTTTGTCGGAAATCGCCGTCGCGACATCGTCGAGGTCGAACAGGCCGGATTCCTCGGCCATGCGCGAATGGAACACGACTTGGAGAAGAAGATCGCCGAGCTCGTTCTTCAGCTCCTCCATGTCGCCACGGCGGATGGCGTCATCGACCTCATAGGCTTCCTCGATCGTATAGGGCGCGATCGTCGCAAAGCTCTGCTCGATATCCCACGGACAACCGGTCTCGGGATCGCGCAATTTTTCCATGATAGCGCGCAGGCGCGCGAGGGGAGATTGCTGATGGCTCATGGATCTGCCTTCTCGATACTCAATCCAATATACGCATAATGTATATTATGAGACATATTGTAGTGTATTAATATCATTTGTCTTTCAGCGCAACAGGTCGCCGCTCTTGTAGGTGATCTGCAATCCGTCATGGGCCGGTTCCACGCCGGCCGGAAGCTTCGAAGCCAGCGCGTCATGGTCCAGGTCCACATGGAGATTGGTCAGCACCCCGCGCCCGGCCCGCGCCCGCACGAGCCAGTCCAGCGCATCGCTCACGCTGGCATGCGTCGGATGCGGCGTCTCGCGCAAGGCATCGACAATCCAGACCGGAACATCCGCCAGGATATCGAACGCGGCATCCGGCACGGCGCTGACATCGGGTGCGTATGCAAATGGCCCGAAACGGAAACCGGCGGCTGTGATGCGGCCATGCTCCAGCCGCATCATCCGCATGGGTAAATCGCCTCCCGGACCTGCAATCCGGAACTCTTCGCCTTCAGCCGGGATGTCCTGTGCGTCGAATATCGCCGGATAAGGCGAGCCTTCACGGGCCTCGAACACATAGTGAAAGCGCTTGGTGAGGCTTTTCGCGGTCTCCGGGATCATCCATACCGGCATCCGCTTGCGCGCCCGCAGCACATATGGCCGGAGGTCATCAATTCCGTGCGTCTGATCGGCATGATCATGCGTGTCCACAACGGCCTCAAGCCGGGTCACGCCAGCCGACAACATCTGCTCGCGGAAATCCGGAGATGTGTCGATCACGCATCTCGTGATTTCCTCAGCATCAAATAAGTTATTATTTTCAGCATATTCCACGAGAATACTGCAGCGCCTGCGGCGGTTTTTCGGATTCGCGGGATCACAAGCGCCCCAATCGCCGTCCGGACGCGGCACACCACCGGACGAACCACAGCCCAATATGGTCACGCGCCAGACTGCAGACGCGCTCATGACGGGCGCTCCGCTTTGGAAAACAGCTCGAAAAAGGCATCGCTGGTCCGCTGTTCGCCCTCTTCCCGGCTCCAGCCGAGCGTGTCGCAAACGCCTGCCAGCACGTCCGGCAAGAAGGCGGGTTCATTGCGGCGGCCCCGGTGTGGAACCGGTGCAAGATACGGGCAATCGGTTTCGATGATCACCCGGTCATGCGGGATGTGATCGCGGAACACGCGGCGCACATCCTCCGCCTTCTTGAAAGTGATGATGCCGGAGGCAGCAAAATAGGCGCCGAGCCGCGCGGCCCGCTCGGCCAGTTCACGGCCGCCGGTATAGCAATGCAGCAAGGCCCGGAAGGCGCCCTTCCCGGTTTCTTCCTCCAGGAACTCTGCCATTTCGGCATCGGCCTCGCGCGTGTGCAGGATCAAGGGCAGATCCGTGGCCCGCGCGGCATCCACATGGGCTTTCAGGCTTTGATACTGATCGTCGCGGGGGCTGTAGCCATAATGGAAGTCTAGGCCCGTCTCACCGATCCCGATGACTTTCGGATGCTGCGCGATCTCGATCAGCTCCGCCGATGTGATATCCGGCCTGTCCTTGGCGTGATGCGGATGAGCACCGATCGTGCACCAGATATTCTCATGCGCTTCGGCAATCGCGCTGACAGCCTCGAAATCGCTGAGCCGGCAACAAATCGCGATCATGCCGGAAACGCCATTTTCGCGCGCGCGGGCAATCACCTCGTCAAGGTCATCGGCATAGGTTTCGCCGTGCAGATTGGTGTGACTGTCGATCAGCATGAAGATCTAGCGTGACGTCCTTGCGGCCTGCTCCATCTGGGACAGCGCGGAAAGCGCGGCCTGTTTCGGATCGAGATAGAGGCCTTCGGCTTCGCCCGCCAGCCCCTGGATGGACTTCCAGGCTTCAATCCAGGGATCGGGTGGCGCCCCCTGCTCTGCAGCCTGCTTCGCCAGCCGCGACGCATTGCGCGTCAGCGACGCATAAAGTTGGGGCCGCAGGCTCTCGCCGGCCTTGGTCGATACCTTGGCCGCAAGGCGCCGCGCAGCTTTTGAATCCCAGTGCGGCAGGCGATCCAGCAGTCCGCGCACATCCTGCTCAAGTCCCACCGCACCGGAATTGAGTAGCGCCAGCGCCCGTCCCGGTGCGCCAGAGGCCAGTTCGGCGGCCGATTGTGCGTCGCCGGGTGTGATTTCGTGGCGGGATTGCAGCCAGTCAGACGTGGCTTCAACAGACGGTGCGCGCAGCTCCAGCTGGCGGCAACGCGAACGGATTGTCGGCAGTAGCCGGCCCGGCGAATGGGTCACCAGGAACAGGATTCCCTGCTTTGGTGGTTCTTCAAGAGTTTTCAACAAGCCATTGGCGGCATTGCGATTAAATTCATCCATCGAGTCGATGATGGCGATCCGCCAGCCGGTCTCTCCGGCGCTCCGCGAAAAGAAATCTGGCACGCGCCGGACCTCGTCGATCGTCACTTCCGCGCGCCAGCGCTTCTTCTTGTCATCCCAGGGCCGGCGGATGGTGATGAGATTGGGATGCGCACCGGCGCGAATCTTGGGCAGGGCCGTGTCGGAATTCTCACCCAGAAGCGCCGCGGCCGCGCGATAGGCAAAACTCGCCTTCCCGACGCCCTTCGGTCCGGTAATCATCCAGGCATGGTGCAAACGCCCTGACCGTCGGGCGGAATCAAACTGGTTCCAGGCATCGTCCTGACCGAACAATTCGACGGTTTCACGCGGCGGCGCACAACCGGTTTCGGTATCCGGCTCGAGCTCGGCTTCGCTCATGCCGCCACCCGCAATTCGAGGGCTTCGATCGCCCGCGCCGCGAGCGCGTCCGGCGGCAACAACCCGTCCAGCACGATGAAACGGCCGGGTTCGGCATCGGCAAGCGCCCGGAAAAAGCTCCGCAAACGTTCATGGAAGGCCAGCGCCTTGCTTTCGAACCGAACCTCGAAGCCAAGGCGGTTCTGCGTGCGCTTCAAACCTTCCTCTGGAGGAATATCGACCAGCAAGGTCACATCGGGCGTGAAATCGCCAAGCGCCAGCTTGTGAAGCGCCTTGAGCCGGTCAATGTCGATTCCCCCGGCGGCACCCTGGTAAGCCATGGTGGAATCGGCAAACCGGTCGGAAATCACCACGGCGCTCCGGTCCAAGGCCGGACGGATGACCTTCTCAACATGGTCCACTCGCGCCGCATAGAAGAGCAGCGCTTCGGTCATGGCCGACCAGCGGTCTGCATCGCCCTTCACCAGCAATTCGCGGATCTCTTCGGCACCGGGGGTGCCGCCCGGTTCGCGCGTCAGGACCACTTCGCGGCCGGCCGCATGAAACGCGGCCTGCAGCGCACGCGCCAACGTGGACTTGCCAGCGCCCTCTCCGCCTTCCAGCGTGATGAAAACGCCCTTCGCCATCAATTGAGCCCGAACAGGCTGCCGAGCCCCGCCAGTGCGCGTCCAACCATGCCTTTTTGGGGCACATCGGCCGCAGCTTCCAGCGGATAGCTGCGTGTTTGCGTGCCCGGCGCTGAAATCTCCAGCCGCGCAATGACATCACCTTCGGAAATCGGCGCAGAAACCGGACCTTCATAAACAATCTCCGCCCGCAGATCGCGTTGCGCGCGGACCTGAAGTCCGATCCGCGCGGTTTCGGCCAGGCGCAGCGGCACGGTCTCGACCGTACCGAGGAAGACGTCCGCCTCACCAACCATATCGCCGGCATCGGCCAGATCGACAACCGTGAAATCGGCCAACGCGGCGCGCATCAGGCGCTCGCCTTCACTGGCGCGTGCGCGTTCGCTTTCCATGCCGTTATAGACGACGATCCGGCGCACACCGTCGCGCACGCCGGACGCCACAAGGCCATAGCCGCTTTCCTCGGTATGGCCCGTTTTCAGCCCGTCGACCTCCTCCATCACCGAGAGCAAGGGATTCCGGTTGAACTGGCGGATGCCGTTATAGGTGAATTCGCGTTCGGCGAAGAGTTCGTAAAGCTCGCGGTGATCGCGGATGATGATGGCCGCGAGGCGTGCAAGGTCAGCGGCGCTGATCCGTTGATCGGGATCCGGCCAGCCTGTGGCATTCGCGAAACTGGCGCTGTCCAGCCCGAGCTCATGCGCCCGCCGCGTCATGTCAGCCGCAAAAGCCGATTCCGAGCCGGACAGGGCCTCGGCAATTACGATGCACGCATCATTGCCAGACTGGATGATGATGCCGCGCAACAAGTCAGCAACGCGAGCACGTGAATGGACTTCGAGGAACATGGTAGACGAGCCGGAGGCTGCGCCCCCCGTGCGCCAGGCATGCTCCGAGACCGGCAATTCATCGTCGAGCGACAAGGCGCCGCGATCAATCGCTTCAAAGGCCATCAGCAAGGTCATCAGCTTCGACATCGACGCCGGCGGCATCGGCACATCGCCATCCTGGTTGAACAGGATTTCGCCGGTCTCGTAATCGAGGATCACGGCATGGCTGGCGGCTGTCTGGAAATCCTGCGCCGTGGCGGCGGCAGGCATGAGCGTGAGCAGGAAAAGAAGGGCAAGGGCGCGCACCGGGAATCCTCCATCGCGGAATCAGACAGCCATCGGAAGACGCTGATTGAAACGCGAGGGCGGCCTGCCCGCAAGGGCGCAATCAGTTCAGCGCAACAACCGCGGCGTCATGAACACCATATCGGGTGAGGTCACGGCTCAGGGCATCGGCTTCCGGCCGCGGCAAATCATGCCCGACAAAGACGCGGAAAATGCGGCGCCCGGAAGACCGGGCTTCCTCGACACGGACATCTCCCGCCGAAGCCAGCCGGCGGCGCATCGCCTCGGCGTTTTCCCGCCGGGAGAAGGCCCCGGCCTGGACACGATAGCGGCTGCGGTCATTGCTAGCCGTGTAGATCCGGCTCTCGGCAACCGTGCCCGCCGGGGCAACACCATCCGGAGGGCCCAGATATCGTACGCGGACTCGCGCCAGACCCTGTTGCAGGAAACCGAGCTCGACCGCGGCGGCGCGGCTGACATCCAGGATCCGGTCATCGGCAAACGGGCCCCGGTCATTGAGCCGCAGGACGACGGAGCGGCCGTTTTCAAGGTTGGTGACCTCGATCATGGCGGGAATGGGCAGCGTCGTATGCGCTGCCGTCAGGGCATTCTGGTCGAACAACTCGCCATTCGCCGTCTGGCGGCCATGAAAATTCGGCCCGTACCAGGAGGCCACGCCGACCTCGTCATAATCATCATCGCGGGCCGGTACATAGGTCCGTCCGGCAACGGTATAGGGGCGGCCGATCTTTTGTTCACCGCTGCCACCGGACCAGGCTGAACCGCCCCCGCCCGACGCGGCCGAGCTGCTCGAGGACGGCGGACGGACATCAAGTCCCCGGACGACATAGCTGGATGACGAGCATGCGCTGACGAGCGTGGCGCACACCATCGCCGCGATCATGGCAAACTTCCGTGCTGAAACCGGCACAGCGCACCTCCCGCACCCACACACTTGCGCGGGACCTTAAGCCAAAGGGGTGAAGCAAGTGTAAGCATTCGCCGGTTGCCTTTTATCGGGGTCCGCCGCTATGTGAGCGCACCATCTGCGGAGGAGTGGCAGAGTGGTCGAATGCGGCGGTCTTGAAAACCGTTGAACCGCAAGGTTCCGGGGGTTCGAATCCCTCCTCCTCCGCCACGGTCCTCGCCAGCTCGTCTCAAGAAAAAGGCCGCTCCGGAGAGCGGCCTTGAGTCTTTCTGGCATGCATCCGCTATTGCGTGCGGACTGCCACGCTGGTGGCGCCCACGGCATTGGCGCCTTCCGCGAAGCGGACAAAGACCCGGTTGGTTGCCGGGCTGTTGGCGATGGCATTGCCATTGCCGCGGACAAAGACGCCAAAGGTGGCCGTTCCGTTCGCGCCGACGGCGAGGTTTTGGGTTGCGGCACGCGCAGTGGTGCAGGCACCGGTCCCCGGATCGGTCTGGCAAATCTCGATATTCTGGATCGCCAGGGTCTGCGTACCGGTATCCGCCGAGACGGTGATATTCCCGGCATTGCCGACATTCGAGATCGCGACGGCAAAAGCACCAACCATATTGCCGGTCGTCGGTACATTGACCCGGCCCGGATCACCCGACGCGGCGAGCGCTACGATATCCGCCGAACCGGCCGCGGTGGAGCGGAAGGTCAGCGAGTTGAGGCCCAGCGTATATTCGGCCGAGCGGCGATTGGTGCAGAAGGCCTCAATGAAGAGGTCGCTCTCGTTATTGTTGGAGTTGAGGAAGCCCGGCGTGCCGACATTGTCGACGAAATCCGTGGCACTGGTCACCGAGAACAGGAAGTTCTGGGCGGCCCCCGCCGCGATATCGACCGGTGTGTTTGCCGTACCGGTCAGGGCGTTGGCGGCTGTCGTGGTCTGGTAGGAGAACTGGTTGGCAGCCGCACCGGCCAGCCGCAATCCGCAACTGGTTGCCGTCGACCCGGTCGCCGCCGGGTTGATGATCGTGGCAAATGCGGTAGCCGTTGTGCCGTTCTGAACCGAGCGGGTGATCGGCAGCACCGATGACACGACCCGCGGGGCTTCAGACCGGAACGAGGTGACATTCTTGCCTTCCTCGCGGGCAGCGCGCGCATTGTCGGCCGGATCCTGGTTGTCCACCAGCGGACCGTCCACATTTGCGGCCGCTAACTGCGCCTGCGCTGGCGGCGCGGCAATGCCGCAGGAAGCCCCGTTCGGACAAAGATTGATATCCGGATTGGAGAAATACGGCGCTTCGGCTTCGCCACCGGGCCCGTTCGGCGCGCCTTGCGGACAGGTCGTGCCGGCATCGGACGAATACGCCAT
Source organism: uncultured Hyphobacterium sp. (assembly GCA_965366295.1). GTDB lineage: Bacteria > Pseudomonadota > Alphaproteobacteria > Caulobacterales > Maricaulaceae > Hyphobacterium. The sequence goes on along the minus strand of CBDUFA010000001.1, from coordinate 7,526 downwards.
GATCGTCCCGAAGGTACAGTCGACACGGTGACCGTGGGCATAGGTCCTAACGCCGCCGGTCGGCGCGCCGCCGGCATTCTCCACATTATGGGCGAAGCCGAGATTATGACCGATTTCATGCGCGAAGGTGAGCTCCGAACAGAAGCTGTAACCGCCGACCGGATTGTCGGTGTCGGCGATCCAGTCAGCAGAAACCGAATAGCCATAACGCGCACTGTTGGCGTTGATGACGCCATTGCTGGCGGGCTGCCCGATCCCCCAGGCCAGGCCGCAGGAATTCTGTCCGGTCAGGGCACGCTGTACGATCGCGACGAGGTCCGCCCCATAGGTCGCGCCCGCCGTGCGCAAGGCGCTGAGATCCTGGGTTTCCGGCGTGTCCCCATTCGGATTGCCCGAGAGGTTGTTGAGCGTTTCACTCTGATCGGCCGCGTCATTGTTCAGCGTCACGGCGTCCATGTGCACGAGGCGCGCACGCATGCCGGTGTCGGAATCGATCAGGGCCTGGTCGAGCACCGCCATCAGGTGTTGAACCCGCCCGCCCGTGGCGAGGCCCCAGCGGGCTGCGAACCCTTGCGAATAGAAGACGGCGATATCGACAATGCCGTTGGAACCGACGGCAACCGCCTCCTCGGCCAGATCGCCATTTTCGGCGGCAGCGCGGCCTTCCTGGACCACGAAGTCATAATTAGGGATCAGCACGTCGTTCGGATTCTCGAGGCGTTGGCCGCCTTCCGGCATCTGCATGATGCGATGACCGCTACCTTCCGGATAGATCAGCCAGAGACCGTCAGGTGCCTGGATCCGGCCGAATGTGAAACCGTTTGTTTGCGTCAGGATGATCCGGTTATGGATCGTGTGCTCGGCAATTCGCCCAACCCAGACCTGGGAACCGGACGCCTGGGTCTCCACCCGGTCGAGCTCGGCCTCGAATTCCTGTCCGAAATTGAGCGTGATCCGGTCACCCACGGACATCCGCATGATGTCGGGATTCACGGCCTCGAACTGGATCCGGGAATCGCCGCCGTCAGCCGCAAGCATCGTGACGCCGCGGAACATGTCATCCGCGAATGCGGACGCGCTCAGAGCCGCCATTGCAGCGCCTGCCAGTATCAACCGTTTCATGTTTTTCTCCCCAAAGGATATTCATTGCTCACCGGCTGCTCCCTCAGCAGCGACATGGCCTTCCGGCTTGCAAGCGCGAGCAATTTCCGGGCGAGATAGTATCCGGATTGGCGAAACTGAGCCAGCGATTTCTGGTTCGACGCGAAATCTGCCAGAGTGCAAATCAGATCAATACCCTTCAGGAGGAGACAATGAACAAGTGGATGTATGGCGTCGCAGGCCTGGCCCTGCTGACAGCCGGGTGCTCGATGGATTCATCGGCCACCGGACAGTCGGACAGTGCCGATTCGGGCGCGTCGGCAGAGACCGTGAGTGCCGATGTCACGACCGCCGCGGCTAGCGGAACCTGTACCGGAATCGTGGCCGATGGCGCGACGCCCACCGTGGACGATGCCGCTTCCTTCCTCGAATGCGCCGAAGCGGCCCTTCTGGAAGACTGGAACTACACGGCGCGCGTATTCTGGGTGCAGGCCAACTTCATCACCGATGATACCAATTGGCTGGCGGCCCGCGCCGGCGCTGCGTCCACCGAACTCGCCGTCTCGCTGGCGAACGAAGCGGCAGTCTATGTCGACCACGACCTGCCGCCGGCGATGACGCGCAAGCTCAACATCCTGCGCAACGGCATCACCCTCCCCGCCCCCTCGACCGAAGGCGCGGCCGACGAATTGTCCGAAATCACGACCCAGCTGACGGCGATGTATTCGACCGGGACCTACGATGTCGATGGCGAGCCGGCCGATCTGCAAGTGCTCTCCGATGTCATCGAGACGTCGCGTGATCCGGAAGTTCTGGCGGATGTCTGGAATGGTTGGCGCACCAATTCCGTCGACATGGCGCCGCTCTATTCACGCATGGTCGAGATTGCCAATGAAGGCGCAAACGAGCTGGGCTTCGACAATCTCGCCGATATGTGGCTGTCGAATTACGACATGCCGCCCGAAGAGATGGAAGCCGAGGTCGAACGCCTGTGGAGCCAGGTCGAGCCGCTGTACGAGCAGCTTCATTGCCATGTGCGGGCGGGCTTGAACGCCGAGTATGGCGACGAGGTCCAGCCGCTGGACGGCCCAATCCGCGCCGATTTGCTCGGCAATATGTGGGCGCAGCAATGGTCCAATATCTACGACCTCGTGGCGCCGGAAGGGGCGTCGGATGACGGTCTGGATGTCACCGCCTTGCTGGAAGCCCAAGGCTATACCGCCGAAGACATGGTGCATACCGGCGAGAATTTCTTCTCTTCGTTGGGCTTTGATCCGCTGCCGGAAACCTTCTGGGACCGCTCGCTGATCACCCAGCCGCGCGACCGGACCGTTGTGTGTCACGCATCGGCCTGGGATATCGATGCCGAAGACGATATCCGTATCAAGATGTGCACCGATGTGAATGGCGAGGACTTCCAGACAGTCCACCACGAGCTCGGCCACAATTATTACCAGCGTGCCTATTCCGGACAGGACTTCCTGTTCCGCAATGGCGCCCATGACGGTTTCCACGAAGCCATCGGCGATTTCGTCGGTCTCTCGATTACCCCGGAATACCTGCAGGCCATCGGTCTCATTGACGAGGTCCCAAGCGCGGACGCCGATCTCGGCATCCTGATGCGCCAGGCGCTCGACAAGATCGCTTTCCTGCCTTTCGGCCTGATGATGGACCAGTGGCGCTGGGGTGTCCTGCGCGGGGACACGCCGCCGGAAGAATACAATTCGTCCTGGTGGGAGCTGCGGACGCGTTACCAGGGCATCGTGCCGCCCGGCGGGGATCGTCCGGCTGATGCATTCGATCCGGGTGCGAAATACCACATCCCGAACAACACGCCCTATCTGCGCTACTTCCTGAGCTTCATCATGCAGTTCCAGTTCCACCAGGCCGCTTGCGAGATGGCTGGTTGGGAAGGACCGCTTCACCGATGCTCGATCTACGGCAATGAGGAAGTCGGCCGCCGTTTCAACGAAATGATGGAGATGGGCCAGTCACAGCCCTGGCCGGACGCGCTGGAAGCCTTCACCGGCAGCCGCGAAATGGATGGCTCGGCGATCATCGCCTACTTCCAGCCGCTGATGGAATATCTCGAGGAGGAAAACGCCGACCGCCAGTGCGGTTGGTAATCCCGCCTTCTTGAACCGGAAGTCTGAAGGGCGGCCTCGCGGCCGCCCTTTTTCATGCCCGGGCCGCCGGACGGAATACATGCAGCGGACTTTCAACCCGCCGCCGCGCGGACTAGGTTCTTGAAAACCGAAAACGGGCGGCTTCATGTCTGATTCCATTTCCACATCCGTCGATCTGTCCGGCGAGGACGTGCACTGGTCACCGGAAGGCGGCCTGTCCTATGGCGCTTACCTGAAACTCGATCAGATACTGAGCGCGCAGTCGCCGCTGACCACCGAGCATGACGAGATGATGTTCATCATCATCCACCAGGCGTCCGAGCTCTGGTTGAAGCTCTGTCTTCACGAACGCCATTGAATGCCTGAAGAACAGTGAATTCGGACCGGCGTTCAAGATGCTCTCGCGTATTGCGCGCATCCAGGAACAGCTGACCCAGTCCTGGTCGATCCTGGCAACCATGACGCCCGCCGACTATCTCAAATTCCGCGACAAGCTCGGCCAGAGTTCGGGTTTCCAGAGCTATCAGTACCGCATGCTGGAATATCGGCTGGGGAACAAGAACCCGGCCATGGCGCGCGTGCATGGAAAGACGCCGGCCGCGGATGCGGTGAACAAATACCTCGCCCTGCCAAGCATTTACGATGAAGCCCTCAAGCAGCTGGCTGCGGCGGGCTTTGATATTCCCGCCAACCGGCTGGAGCGGGACTGGAGCAAGCCCTATGAGCCTTGCGCCGAAGTCGAAGCCGCCTGGAAGGCGGTCTACGCCGATACCGAGAAGTACTGGGCGCTCTACGAGCTCGCCGAGAAGCTGGTCGATGTCGAACACAAATTCCAGCAATGGCGTTTCAACCATATGAAGACGGTGGAGCGGATCATCGGCTATCGCCGCGGCACCGGTGGAACCGGCGGCGTGTCCTATCTCGTCAAGGCGCTGGAACTACGCTTCTACCCGGAACTCTGGACCGTGCGCACGAGCCTCTGACCATGCCGGGCCGCCTGATCGACATTTCCCAGACCCTCCGCCCCGCCGTGCCGGTCTGGCCCGGCGACACGCCGTTTGCGCTGGAGCGGATTTGGGCGATCGAACCGGGCTGTCCTGTCAATGTGTCCCGCCTGACGCTGTCGACCCATTCCGGTGCGCATGCGGACGCCCCGCTGCATTACGATCCCGCCGGGGTCAGCATCGCGGAGGTTGATCCCGCGATTTATATCGGCGACTGCTTCGTGTTCGACGTGCGCGGAGCCTCCGAATTGGTCCGGCCCGAAGATTTCGATCTGTCGAAAGCCGCAGGATGTGAACGCGTTATCTTCCGGACCTTTGACCGTTTTCCGCATGATGCGTGGGTTTCCGACTATGCCGCGATCGCCCCGGCGACCATCGAGGCGCTGGCCGCAACAGGCGTCAGGCTTGTCGGCATGGACGGACCGTCGCTGGATCCCGAGACCTCCAAGACACTCGACGCCCATCACGCTGTGCGAGCCGCCGGCATGGCCATTCTCGAGGGGCTGGTGCTGGATGATGTCCCCGAGGGGCGCTACGAGCTCATCGCCGCACCATTGAGAATTGCCGGGGCCGATGCGGCACCCGTGCGCGCATTACTCAGGGAGGTCTGAATGGCCGGTCCGTCGATCGACGAAATCGCGTCCAAGGATGAGGCGGATCCGCTGAAAGCTTTCCGCCACCGGTTCGATATACCCGAAGGCATCATCTATCTCGATGGCAACTCGCTCGGCTGCCTGCCGAAGGATGCCAAGGCGAGACTTGCCGATGTCGTGGCCCGGGAATGGGGTCAGGACTTGATCCGGTCATGGAATACGAATGACTGGATCAATGCCCCCAAACGCGTGGGCGACAAGATTGCCCGGCTGATCGGGGCTGCGCCCGGCGAAGTCATTGTCGGCGACACCACCTCCATCAACGTCTTCAAGGCCTTGAGCGCATGTCTGCAACTCGTTCCGGAGCGCACGGAATTACTGTCAGAGACGGGGAATTTCCCGACAGATGCCTACATGATGGAAGGCCTTGCGCGCCTCAATGGTCGCGTTGAACAGCGCCTGGTCGATACGGACCGTGTCGTGGAAGCACTGAGCGAAAACACGGCTGCGCTTCTGCTCACGCATACGCATTACAAGACCGGGCGTGTCCGGGATATGAAGGCGATCACCGGAAAAGCGCATGAATTCGGCGTGCCGGTGATCTGGGACCTGTCACACTCCTGCGGTGCGATGCCGGTCGAACTCAACGATTGCGGCGCTGATTTCGCGGTCGGCTGCGGTTATAAATATCTCAATGGCGGCCCGGGTGCGCCGGCCTTCATTTTTGCCGCGCGCCGTCACCAGGAGAAGGTGTTCCCGGCATTGTCCGGCTGGCTCGGACACGCACAACCCTTTGCTTTTGATGACCACTATATGCCGGCACCGGGGATGAACCGGTTCCAATGCGGAACACCGGGAATTCTGGGTGCCGCCGCGCTCGAAGTCGGCGTCGATCTCATGCTTGAAGCCGACATGGATGATATCCGCGCAAAGTCATCTGCTCTCGGTGACATCTTCATCTCCCTGGTCGAGGATCGGTGCGGTCGCCACGGCTTCACCCTCGCCTGCCCGCGCAATGCCGCGGAGCGCGGCAGCCAGGTCAGCTTCCAACATGAAGACGGCTACGCCATCATGCAGGCCCTGATCGCCCGCGGCGTGATCGGCGATTTCCGCGCACCGGATATCCTGCGCTTCGGTTTCGCACCGCTCTACATCTCCTATGAAGATGTCTGGAACGCCGTTGCCATCCTCGATGACGTGATGGCCAACCGGCTCTGGGACACCCCCGAATACAAGCAGAAGGCTGCTGTGACATGACCGATATCGTGACCACTGAGCACCGTGACGACATTCTCGTCATCCGCGTCGACAATCCGCCGGTGAATGCACTGGGTCATGCTGTGCGCGACGGGGTGACGGCCGCGTTGGCTGACACCGGTGATGCCAGGGCCGTCGTGCTCCACTGCGCGGGCCGCACTTTCTTTGCCGGCGCCGATATCACCGAGTTCGGAAAGCCACCCAAAACCCCTTCCCTGCCCGACATGATCGCGGCGCTGGAAGATTGCCCTGTACCAGTGATCGCGGCGATCCATGGCATGGCGTTGGGCGGCGGTCTGGAGACTGCGCTGGGTTGCGATTACCGGCTAATCGACCGCAAGGCCCGCGTGGGCTTTCCGGAAATCGACCTGGGCATTTTCCCGGGCGCAGGTGGAACCCAGCGCGCGCCGCGTCTTTCGGGCATTCCCGCCACCCTGGCGATGACACTGGATGGCAAGCCTGTAGGCGCCGGCCAAGCCGTCGACATGGGACTTTGTGACGAGATTTCCGACGGGGACATCCTGGAAAACGCCGTTGCGTTCGCCAAGACGAAGACCGTCAAGCGGCGGGTGAAGGACATGGATGTCCCGGAGTCCGATCAGGCTGCCATTGATGCCGAGCTTGCCAAGGCTCATAAATCGCGTCGTGGCCAGATCGCCGTCGACAAGGCAGCGGAGGCAGTACTGGCCGCCGCAAGCCTGCCGTTCGAGGCAGGGCTCGACAGGGAACGGGAATTATTCCTCGAACTGATCGGCGGTTCGCAATCGCGTGCCATGCGCCATCTCTTCTTTGCCGAGCGCCTGTCCGCGAAAGTCGACGGGCTCAATGCCCAGCCGCGCCAGCTCGGCCTCATCGGCGTTGTTGGCTCGGGAACGATGGGGGGCGGAATCGCCATGGCCTTCGCCAATGCCGGGTTCGCCGTGCGTCTTCACGACGCCAAACCAGATGCGTTGAAGGCTGGGCTTGAACGCATACGCGGGCTCTACATGGCCTCCGCCGCGAAAGGACGCACCAGCGAAGCCGAAGCGCTCGACCGTTTTGATCGCATCCAGCCGGCTGAAAGCTGGGAGGCATTCGCCCCGTGCGACCTGGTTATCGAAGCCGTGTTCGAACGGATGGATGTGAAAAAGGCGGTCTTTGCCGAGCTGGACCGCGTGGCCCGGCCGGACGCCATCCTGGCGACCAACACATCCTACCTCGACGTTGACGCGATTGCTGCGAGCACCAAAGACCCGTCGCGCGTCCTCGGCATGCATTTCTTCTCGCCCGCTAACGTCATGCGCCTGCTGGAGATCGTGCGCGGCGAGAAAACTTCCGACGTCGCACTCGCCACCGCGCTGGATGCGGCCAAGCGCACAAAGAAAGTTCCGGCCGTTTCGGGCGTTTGCCACGGTTTCATCGGCAACCGCATGCTGAAAGGCTATGGCCGGGAAGCCGGGCTTTGC